>JAATFS010000084.1 GCA_015655035.1 Lysobacterales bacterium
CGAGATAGCGATCGGCCGAATACAGCACGTCGCAGCCCAGCTCGCGTGCACTGGTCTCGATCTGCGAACGCAGCGGTGCCAGCGTTTCGGGATCGCAAAAGTATGAGCAACGCCGTTCCTGTGGCACGTCCTGGCGCTGCAGCTGTGGGAACGCGCGCATGGCTTCGGCCACGGCCTGCTCGCCGGGCCAGTGTGCTTCGATCACGGATTGCAGCGGTTGGAGCGGCTGCAAGGTGTGGCCATCGACCACGGTCGCGCCAACGTCGCAGACCACGTAATCGGGGCGGGGAATCGCCGGGTCGGTCAGCAGCGGCATCACCGCTTCCAGTCCGCGTCCGGTGATGAAGATCAGCCGGATCTCGGGATGCTGGTCCACCAGTCGGTACAGCCGGTGGCGTTGTTCGGGGGAGCCGGCCAGGAACGTGCCGTCCAGGTCGGTGGCCAGGATCAGCTTGGGATCCGGCGGGGTGTTCGCATTACGGGGTGAGTAAACGGTAGGGGTCGTCGAAACAGTCAATGATCTTCCTTATGTGGGTGGGAGGGGGAGTCGGTTTCCGGCATCAGCTCCAGGGCCGAGGGAGTGGTGCGCAGCATCGGCCGGAAGGCGATGGGGTGCGTGCGGCGGCGGTTGAAGCGCATTACCCGCGCCAGGGTGAAACCGGCGAGCGCCAGCAGCATCAGCGCAAAGTAGATCGGCAAGGCCTGGGGACCGAATTTCTGCATCGCGCCACCGGCCAGTGCCGGGCCGATCGCCGAGCCGACGCCGTTCACCAGCAGCAGGCTGCTGCAACCGGAGAGCAGATGTTCCTTCGGCAGGTAGTCGAGCATGTGCGCCACCGCGAACGGATACAGCGAGAACGCCAGGCCGCCGTAGACGAAGAACAGCACGAACACGACGCGCATCTGCGCCTGTACCGCCGGGATCGCGACGGCGATCGCTACCGCCGCTGCCAGCGCGCTGATGACGGCCAGTCCGATACGGCGGTCGTGGCCGTCGCTGATACGGCCGATCGGCCATTGCAATACGGCGCCGCCGGCAATGGCGGTCAGCATGAACATCGCCACGCCGCGACTGTCCAGCCCGATGTCGCTGGCGTACACCGGCAGCAACCCCCAGAACCCGCCCATCGCCAAGCCGGACAGGCCGGCGCCGAGCGTGGCCACCGGCGCTATCGCATACAGATGTGCCAGTTTCAACCGCGAAACTTGCGGTACTTCCGGTGGCATCAGGCGCGTCGTCACCACCGGCATCACTGCGGCGCAGAACAGGATCGCGATCAGGCTGAACATCGCCGGGGCAGCGGCATCGCCGATGCTGAGCAGCACCTGCCCCAGCGCCAGTGCCGACAGGTTGACCATCATGTACAGCGAAAACACCCGGCTGCGCCGCCCTGCATCCGGTTCGGCGTTGAGCCAGCTTTCGATCACCGTGTACAGCCCGACCAGGGCGATGCCGGTCGCCAGGCGCAGCAGCCCCCAGCCCCAGGGATTGATCCAGATCGGGTGCAGCATTACCGCGATGGCAGCCAGCGAGGCATAGAAGGCGAACGCGCGGATATGCCCGATCCGCCGGATCAGCGGCGGGGCGAAGAAGGTGCCGAGGAAGAACCCGGCGAAGTAGCAGGACATGATCAGGCCCAGGGCCCGAGCGTCGAAGTCCTCGTTGCCGCCGCGCACGGCCAGCAGCGTGCCGAGCAGCCCGCTGCCGGTCAGCAGCAGTGCAACTCCCAGCAACAGGGCGGTCAGACGCAACACGCGTGCAACCTCCGTGGGGAAGGCGAACCGGTCACGATACAAACCTTAACATATTGATTGGATTGGCCAAGTTAATCCAGGCCAGGGGAGGGCACGGTGATGAGCCGGCGCGGCGCAGCGGATCGCCAACGCTTCTCATGAAAAAGTGCATGACACGCTCTAGAATCGCGGCCCCTCGTCAGTGTTTCCCAACCATGCCGATCTATGCCTTCCAGTGCGCCGATTGCGGCCACAGCTTCGACCGCCTGCTGAAGATGTCCGATCCGGTGCCGGCGGCCTGCCCGTCCTGCGCGGCCAATGCGGTAAAGCGGCAGATCACCGCGCCGTCGTTCCGGTTGGCGGGCAGCGGCTGGTACGAGACCGATTTCAAGAAGGAGGGCGAAAAGAAGCGCAACCTGGTCGACAGCAAGGGATCGGGCGGCGGCGAGAGCACGCCGGCGCCGAGCGCAGCCAAGGCCGAAGCCAAGCCGGCGGCGGGCTCGACCTGATCGATAGTGCGGCTCGGCTCAGGCCAATAGGCCACGTGCGGCTTCCCTCGTAAACGACAAGCTGGGCTCGCCACCGCGCTGAGGCGTGTTCCGGCCGCCGCCGAGTGGTGACGGCTCAGCGCCCGCCGGCGCGTAGCATTTGCCCCGGCCGGGCGCGGGCCCCAGAATATCCGGCTAGACCAGCCTTCGGCTGTTGCAAAACCTTTCCGGTACGGTTGCGTGCCGGGTTTTCTGCGGAGCTTTACATGCGTACCCACTTCTGCGGCCTGGTCGATGAGACCTTGATCGGCCAAACCGTCACCCTCGCCGGCTGGACCGACGTGGCCCGTAACCTGGGCGGCGTGTGCTTCATCGACCTGCGCGACCACGAGGGCATCGTGCAGGTGACGGTGGAGCCCGATAACGCGGAGGTGTTTGCGGTCGCCGCCAGCCTCGGCTACGAAGACGTGCTGCAAGTGGAAGGCGTGGTGCGCGCACGGCATGCGGTCAACGACAAGATCCGCAGCGGCAAGGTGGAAGTGATCGCCACCCGCATCACTATCTTGAACAAGTCCGCGCCGCTGCCGTTCCACGCACACGAGAACCCGTCCGAGGAAACCCGGCTGCGCTACCGTTACCTGGACCTGCGCCGCCCGGAGATGCAGCGCAAGCAGCGCACCCGGATCAAGCTGGTGCAGGCGCTGCGCCGCTACCTGGATGGCCGTGGCTTCCAGGACATCGAGACCCCGATCCTGACCAAGGCCACCCCGGAGGGCGCACGCGACTTCCTGGTACCGGCGCGCATGCATCCGGGCGAGTTTTACGCGTTGCCGCAATCGCCGCAGCTGTTCAAGCAGATCCTGATGGTGGCCGGGTTCGACCGCTACTACCAGATCGCGCGCTGCTTCCGTGACGAGGCCCTGCGCGCCGACCGCCAGCTCGAGTTCACCCAGCTCGACATGGAATTCGCGTTCGTGCGCGAGCGTGACGTGCAGGACGCCACCGAGGACATGATCCGCGCGATCTTCAAGGAAGTGGTGGACGTGGAGCTGGCTGCGCAGTTTCCGCGCCTGACCTGGGCCGAAGCGATGCGTCGCTTCGGCTCCGACAAGCCGGACCTGCGCATCGCGCTGGAGCTGGTGGACGTGGCCGAGCTGGTCAAGGACAGCGAGTTCGCGGTCTTCACCGGCCCGGCCAACGACGCCGACGGCCGCGTGGCCGCGCTGCGCATTCCCGGCGGCGCCACCCTGTCGCGCAAGCAGATCGACGAATACGCCGCGCACGCGGCCAAGTACGGCAGCAAGGGCCTGGCCTACATCAAGCTGTCGGCCGAAGGCGAGATCACCTCGCCAATCGCCAAGTTCTTCGCCGCCGACAAGTTCGCCGCACTGATCGCGCACGTTGGCGCGGCCAATGGCGACATCGTGTTCTTCGGCGCCGGCGGCTACAACAAGGTCTCCGACTTCATGGGCGCGCTGCGGTTGAAGGCCGGCAAGGACTTCGACCTGATCGCGCCGGGCTGGGCGCCGCTGTGGGTCACCGATTTCCCGATGTTCGAGTGGGACGAGGAAGAGCAGCGCTACGTGGCCTTGCATCATCCCTTCACCGCACCGGCGGTGGACGACATCGCCGAACTGCGCACGCATGCGAAGACGGCGGTGTCGCGTGGCTATGACATGGTGCTCAACGGCAACGAGATCGGTGGCGGTTCGATCCGTATCCACCGTCCGGAGATGCAGAGCGCGGTGTTCGAACTGCTCGGGATCGGCGCCGAGGAAGCGCGCGGCAAGTTCGGCTTCCTGCTGGATGCGCTGAACTACGGCGCCCCGCCGCATGGCGGCATCGCCTTCGGCATCGACCGCATCGCCGCGCTGATGGCGGGTACGGAATCGATCCGCGACGTGATCCCGTTCCCCAAGACCACGGGCGCGCAGGACCTGATGACCGATGCGCCGTCGCCCATCCCGGATGCGCAGCTGGCCGAAGTGCATGTCCAGGTGCGACCACAGCCGGTCAAGGGCTGAGTCATGCGCTTCGGCATCCGTCGCGCCATGCCGGACGATGCCGAGGTGCTTTCGGACCTTGCTGCGCGCACGTTCACGGAGACCTTTGGGCATCTGTATCCGGACGAGGACCTGCAAGGGTTCCTGGCCGAGACCTATGCGGTCGAGCGAGCGCGCATCGTGCTGGCGCACCCGGACTATGCGATCTGGCTGCTGGAATGCGACGGGATGGCCGTCGGACATGCCGCCGCCGGCCCCTGCGGCCTGCCGCACGAAGACGTACGCCCGGGCGATGGCGAACTCAAGCGCCTGTACCTGCTGAAGGACTACCAGAACAGTGGTTGGGGCAGCCGGCTGTTCGAGACCGTGCTGCAGTGGCTGGAGCGCGACGGGCCGCGCACGCTGTGGATCGGGGTATGGTCGGAAAACTTCGGCGCGCAGCG
>JAATFS010000246.1 GCA_015655035.1 Lysobacterales bacterium
CGCAGACATCGGTGAAGCCGCCCACCATGATCAGCGTCTGCGCCTTCAGCCCCTTGAGCAGGATTTCCAGCTCGGTGCCGAAGAATCCGGAATAGCGACGCTTGCGGATGAAGTAATCGTCCGCGCGCATGCCGACCTCCACCGCGACCGGCGTGCCGGGTTCACCTTCCAGGCAGTGCACGTGCTCATCGCCATCCAGTTCGCGGCCGAAATCGATCATGTTGCGGCGGTGCTCTTCCTGGAAGAACACGATCGGGATGCCAGCATCGCGCGCCGCCTGCACCAGCGGCGGGATGTTGTTGAAGTACTCCACGAATCCCGGCATGCGCCAGTCGCGCCCCTCTTTCTTGGGGGGGAAATACGCGCCTTGCTGGGCGTCGATCACCAGCAGCACTGGCTGGCCGACGATGAAGGGAATGGGGGGGGTGTCTGACATGTCAGCGGATTCCGAAAGAGAAGAGCGAGCAGCGGCTCAGAAGTAGTTCCAGCTCAGCCGCACGCCGTAGGTGCGCGGCTCACCCCAGACCACTTGCTGGGTATCGGTGTAGACCTCGCTGGCGTATAGCCAATACTGCTTGTTGGTCACGTTCTTGCCGAACGCCTCGACTCGGTAGCGCCCGCTCGGCGAGTTCCATGCAACGTTGAACCCGACCAGCGCATACGCCGGGCTCTGCCCATTGACGTTGTTGCTGATGCCGAAGTAATGACGGTCCTTCCAGCGGTAATCGGCATGCCAGTCGATCGACCCATGCCGCGCCAGCTGCTGGTTGTAGGTCAGGCCGAAGTCGACGTTCGGGCCGGACATCGGCAGCTCGTTGCCATACAACTGGTTGCCATCGCCATCCTCGGCGTGGCTCTTGATCTTGCTATGGGTGACGCCGATGCCCAGCGATGCGGTCATGCCCGCGAACAGGCGCGCCTGCAGATCGATCTCGCCCCCCCAGACTCCAACCTTGCCAAGATTGCGCATCACCGTCGAACCGCTGCCATTGGCGCCGATAGCCGGATCGAACACGTACAGCGAGGTCTGCATGTCCTTGAAGTCGTAGTAGAACACCGAAGCGTTCACGCGCAGCCGGCGGTCCAGCAGATCGCTCTTGAAGCCCAATTCGTAGGACGTCAGCCGTTCGGGTTCGACCGGCTTGAGCGCGTCCAGCGACGAATCGGGATTGACGCTGCCATAGATGAACTGGGTATTCATGTTGGCACTGCGATACGCCGTGGTCATCGATGCATAGCCCATCAGGTGATCGGTGGGCTCCCACTGCAATACCGCCTTGGAATCGACGTGACCGCCGCTGACACGGCGGCGCTGGTCGATCGCGGTGCTGGTGTAGTCGCCGGAACGACTGAAACGCGCCTCGCGTTCTTCCCAGGAATAGCGCGCGCCCAGAATCGCCTTCCAGCGTTCGGCGAACGGGATTTCCACGTTGGCGAACGCGGCATAGGACGTGGTTTTCTTGTTCGAGCTATCCAGGTAATCCGATGCCGGAATCAACCCGGTGGTCAGGTCGCGATCATCGTTATAGTAAAAAAGGCCGAACAGCCAGCCGACATCGTTCCAGTTGCCGGCCGCGCGGAACTCTTGCGAGAAGGTCTTGCTGGCGGCGGTCAGGCGGTCTTCGTAGCCATAGCCGAAATCTCCATCGAGATCCTCGACGATTTCCTTGCGGCCGCTGTTGTAGCCGGTGATCGAGGTGAACTCCCACCCGTCCATCTGGCTGTTGAAGGTGGCAGCGAAGTCGCGGTTGTTGATTGCGTTGCGCAGCGCGTAGGCGTCGCCGGGAATATCACCGCCGTACCAATGCTTGGGCGAGAAGTTGCCATAGAGCTGCCTGGCCGAGATATCGCGGTCGTAGAGGCTGACGCAGTTGCCGCCACTCAGCTGCCCGAGCGTGCAGGCGGCTCCGGTGTTGGGGTCGCGCGTGCCGTTGATGCCATAGGCCTGGCCGCCCTGGTTCACGCGAAAGTAGTCGGCGCGCAACTCCAGCGTGCTGGTGTCGCTGACGTCGATGTCCAGGATGCCGCGAATGGCCTGGGTGTCGATGTCGTTGGCCTTCGGGCCACCGAGCACACCGCTTACATAGCCGTCGCGCTGGTGCACCTGGGTAGCCAGGCGACCGCGCACGCGCTCGTTCAGCGGCCCGCTGACCACGCCCTCGGTCAAGCGGTTGTCGTAGCTGCCCAGTTCCTGCGACAACGATGCCTCCAGGCTCTCGGTCGGCTTGTTGGTGATCACATTGACCAGGCCACCGGTGGTGTTGCGCCCGTACAGCGTTCCCTGCGGTCCCTTCAACACCTCCAGCCGCTGCACATCGAACATCTGCAACGATTGGGCGAATGCCGAACTGACATAGACCTCATCGGCATACATGGCCACTGGCGGCTCGAAACCATCGCCGAACTGAGTGGTCAGGCAGATCGTACGGAAACAGAAGGACGGATTCTGCGATTCACCGAAGAACGAGAAGAAGTCGGCATTGGCGACATGGCTGACCAGGTCGCTGGCACGGGTGACCCCGAGCTGCTTGATCTGCTCGGCGCTGAAAGCGCTGACGGCCGCGGGCGTGTCCTGCACGGTCTGTGCGTGCTTTTGCACCGTCACCGTGACCGTGTCGAGCATCGTTGCCGAGACGCCGCCGCCGGCAGGATTCGGCGTCGCCTGTTCGGCATGGGCGGGTTGCACGAGAGTCAACGCAAAGTACGCGGGGAGACACCCCAGGCGCATGAAGCGGTTGAAGGCAGGTCTACGCATGTGGGGAATCCGGTGGGAGAGAGAGCCAGAACTTCTTCCACTCGATCTTGTATACAAGATCGAGTGGAAGAAGGTATATCCAATGGAATCGCGGGCGTCAAGTCCGCCTGCCGCATGCAAGTTCTCCCGTGTCGATCACCCCCGGGAACGCGGCCCGTCTGCCGAGCCAAGCGCTGTTCACCAGCGGGCCGCCGTCGATCCATGCCGCCCTCTGCCAAGCCCCGGACCGGCCGGTGCAGGAAGCTAGCCGATCACTGCCGCGCGGACTGGCTGAGCCGTAGCAACCCCTGCTCGATACTCACCCGTGGCACGTAGCCGAAATCGCGCCGCGCCGGTTCCATGCTGTACCAATGCGCCGTGCACAGTTGTTCGGCCAGGAAACGCGTCATCGGCGGCTCTCCCGGCAGGTGTAGCCATGGCCACAGTTTTTCGCAGACCGCACCCAGCCGGTAGGCGGTCTTGAACGAGACCTGCCCCGTCACCGGCGGGGCATCGAC
>JAATFS010000361.1 GCA_015655035.1 Lysobacterales bacterium
AATCGAAGATGAGCTGCGCCAGGTCCTCGATCGAATAGATGTCGTGGTGCGGCGGCGGGGAGATCAGGCCGACGCCCGGTGTGGAATGGCGCACCTTGGCGATCACGGCGTCGACCTTGTGGCCGGGCAGCTGGCCGCCCTCGCCGGGCTTGGCGCCCTGCGCGACCTTGATCTGCAGCACTTCGGCGTTGACCAGGTAAGCCGGGGTCACGCCGAAGCGGCCGGAGGCCACCTGCTTGATCTTGGAGCGCTTTTCGGTGCCGTAGCGGGCCGGGTCTTCGCCGCCCTCGCCCGAGTTGCTGCGCCCACCCAGGCGGTTCATCGCGATCGCCAGCGCTTCATGCGCTTCCGGCGACAACGCGCCAAGGCTGATCGCTGCGGTGTCGAAGCGACGCAGCACGTCCTCGGCCGGTGCGACCTCGTCCAGCGGTGTGGGCGTGTCGGCCTTCTTCAGCCGCAGCAGATCGCGCAGCGTGGAGGCCGGCCGCGCGTGCACCGCGTCGGTGTACTTCTGCCAGTCGCCGGCATCGCCGCTGCGGGTCGCCCGCTGCAGCGTCATGACCACGTCCGGGTTGTACATGTGGTACTCGCCGCCATGCACGTACTTGAGCAAGCCGCCGACCTCGGGCTTGAGCAGGTCGTTCCAGGCACGGGCGGTCAGCTCGCGGGCTTCGGTGTCCAGCCGCGACAGGCTGACGCCACCGATACGCGAAGGCGTTTCCGCGAAACACAATGCGACCACATCCGGATCCAGGCCGACGATCTCGAACAGCTGCGCGCCGCGATAGCTGGCGACCGTGGAGATGCCCATCTTGGAGATGATCTTGCTCAGCCCCTTGAGGATGCCCTTGCGGTAGCTGCGGCCGATCTGCGAGACCTCCCCGCCCTTCTTCAGGTTGAGGATGCCGCGCCGGCCCAGGTCGAACAGCGTCTGGTAGGCCAGGTACGGGTACACCGCCGTGGCGCCGAAGCCGAGCAGGCAGGCCATGTGGTGCGGATCGCGCGCAGTGCCGGTCTCGATGATCAGGTTGACGTCGCAGCGCAGGCCGGCCTTGCACAGGTGATGGTGCACCGCGCCGGTGGCCAGCAGCGCATGCGCCATCGGCCGGTCCGGGACCGGGTAGCGGTCGGACAGCAGTAGCATCACCATGCCGTCGCGCGCGGCCTGTTCGGCCTCGCGGCAGATGCGCTCGATACCGGCCTTCAGGCCTTCCTCGATGCTGTAGGACAGGTCGATCAGGCGGTTCTTCTCGACGTACTGCTCCATCTTCAGCAGCTGGCGCAGCTTGCGTTGCGACAGCACCGGCGAATTCAGGATGACGTGGTTGACCGTCTCCGGGCCGGCATGGAAGACGTTGGTCTCCTTGCCGAGCTGGGTCGACAGCGACATCGCGATGCCTTCCCGCAGCGGGTCGATCGGCGGATTGGTGACCTGCGCGAACGCCTGGCGGAAGTAGTCGTACAGCGGCCGGGTCTGCTGGCTCAGCACCGCCATCGGGGTGTCGTCGCCCATCGAGCCGGTGGCTTCCTGCTCGGTCTCGGCCAGCGGCCTCAGCACCTGCTCCACTTCCTCGGTGCTGAGCTGGAACAGCTTGTGGTAGCTGCGCAGCGTCTGGTCGTTGAAGGGCTCTTCCACCAGCGACGGATCGATCAGCTCGGTCTGCAGGTAGGTCACGCCCTGGTGCAGCCACTGCTTGTACGGTGCGCGTGCGCGGTTGATGCGGTCGATTGCATCCGAATCCAGCAGGTCGCCGCGCTTGAGATCGATGGCCATCATCTCGCCTGGGCCGAGCTTGCCCTTGCGCACGATGCGCTCGGGCGGCAGTTCCCAGACGCCGGCTTCGGAAGCCACCAGGAAATGGCGGTCTGAGGTCAGCATCCAGCGCGCCGGGCGCAGGCCGTTGCGATCGAGCATGCAGGCCGCGTAGCGGTTGTCGCAGGCGACGATGCCGGCCGGACCGTCCCACGGCTCGGTGTTGAGGCCGTGGAACTCGTAGAACGCGGCCAGGTCGGCGTCCTTGAATTCCAGTGATTGCGTAGCCGGCGGCACCAGGATGCGCAGCGCCTGCAACAGGTCCATGCCGCCAGCGATCAGCAGCTCGAGCATGTTGTCCAGGCTCTGCGAATCCGAGCCATGCATGGAGATCACCGGGTCGAACTCGGCGATGTCGAAGCGCGGGGTCTGCCACACCTTGCTGCGCGCCTGCGCCCAGCGGCGGTTGCCCTCGATGGTGTTGATCTCGCCGTTGTGAGCGAGCAACCGGAACGGGTGCGCCAGCGGCCAGCGCGGCAGCGTGTTGGTGGAGAAGCGCTGGTGGAAGACGATGGCGCTGGACGCCAGGTCGCTGCGCTGCAGGTCCGGGTAGAACGTGCTCAGCTTGTCTGGCAGCACCATGCCCTTGTAGCTGATGCCGTTGGGCGACAGCGTGGTGACATAGAAGTCATCGACGTCGCGCAGTTGCTGCTCGGCGCGGCGGCGCGCCAGGAACAGTGCCAGCGCAAAGCGATCGTCGTTCTGATCGTTGCCGGCGTCGACGAATATCTGCTCGATCCGCGGCAGCGTGTCGCGCGCCAGCTGGCCGCAGACGCTGTCGTCGGTGGGGACCACGCGCCAGCCACGCGGCTCGGCGCCGGCGCCGCGCAGCTGGGTTTCCAGTTCGGCGCGACATCGGGCGGCATCGGCTTCGGCATGCGGCAGGAACACCACGCCGGCAGCGTAGCGCGCGCCAATGGCGATGCCGGCGTCGCGAGCGAGCGCGCGCAGGAACGGATCGGGTTTGCGGATCAGCAGCCCGCAGCCGTCGCCGGTGATCCCGTCGGCGGCGACACCGCCGCGATGGGTCATCCGCGACAGCGCCGCGATCGCGGTGTCGACCAGTGAACGTGAGGGCTGGTCGTCCAATTGGGCAACCATGCCAAAACCACAGGCGTCGCGTTCGTCGCGCGCGTCGTATAGACCGTAGTCGTTGAGCCCTTGGCGAGTGCGGGGGGCCATGTCTGCCTCGTTGCGATCCGGAGAAGCGGCGACGACCATCGCCGCTCTGTCCATGGAGCGCATCTAGGGGGTCACCGGATGATCGACTTAACCACAGTTGATGCGGTGCCGCAATACTCCGTTACATCTGCAACAAGGGCCGCGCGCAAGCCTTGTCCCAGCTGGGCGCGTGGCGGCTGCCCCGGGCCGGGCCCGGGGGAGTTCAGCCGCAGCGGACCGAGACCACCACATTGTGCGCATCGACCTCGATATTGAGGCGTTCGCCGTCGAATTCCATGGTTACGTGCTGGTCTGGCCTGAGTACCCGCACGCTGGCGGAGGCGCTGTCTTCGCGGGCCTGCGCGGTCGCGGCGTCGTTCAGGGCCTGGCCCACCAAAGATTGCACCTGGGTAGCGTCGCAGCTGCCGATCGGCGGCGCTTGCGGGGAAGTATCGGGTGCGGGTGCCGCAGCGTTGGCGGCATCCTGCTGGGCCCGGGCGGCGACGGCTTCCTGCTCGTCCGGCGCGGGTGCCTGGCAGGCGGCCAATGCAAGGACCAGGGCGCAGATCAGGGCGGCACCGGCAACCCGGTAGCGGTCGGTGGGGAGACCAGGCCTCATCGAACGTACTCCGAAAGGGGGGGCGAGCGGCAAGCATAAGCACAAAGCGGCCGCGTGGGGCGGTCAGCGCTAGCATGGGGTTGGCGTCGCGATGGGTTGCCGACAGTTACCGCCGAGCGCCAGGCCGTGGCGCAGGCCCGCCCGCGTGCAAAGCGGCGCGACAGCTACCGCCGCCGCGGCCGATCAGCCGCAGCGGATCGCGGTGATGCTGTTGGTCGTACCGGTTTCCACGGTGAGCCGTTCACCGCCGCTCTCGACTGCCGGGGCGGATTCCGCCACGCCGCTACTGTCGCGGGTGCCCCGCACCACCTGCACCTGGTTGCTGTCGCTATCCACGCGCGCGCGCTCGATCGTCTGCGCAGTTGCCGCCAACCCCACCGCGCCACGCACCCTGTCGGTATGGCATTGGCCGGAAATCACGCCGTCGATGGGGAGGACCTGCACCACTTGGGTGGTGCTACAGGCGCTCAGGGTCATGAGCGCGGCGATGGGGACGAGCAGACGAATCATGGCCGGTACTCCAGGGTGGAAGAGGGAAAACGCGCTTCAGCGTGGATCGGTGTCCGTGTGCATTGCATGAAGGCCGCGCCGGTCCACATGACGCCCAGCGCGGCCGCTTCTGCAAGTTGAGCACTGCGCCTCATTCCAGCTCAAGACCTGGCGCGACCGGCCGATGACATCGGACACACTTTCTCGATCAAGGGGACGCCGTTGGATATCGCTCTTCCCCAGGGCCCGCAGGGAAGCATTGCCCGCCGTCTGATGCTAGGCACCGGCCTGCTTGCCCTGCTGTGCTTCGTGCTGGCCGCCGCGCTGTGCTACTGGATCAGCAGCCGCGCGCTGGTCGCTTCGTCGCGAACCAAGATCGGCATCATTGCCCAACAGCAATCCGCCAGCATTGCCTCGGAGCTGGCGGCCACCTTCAAATCCAACGACGCCCTGGTCCAGGCACTGCTCGCCGAACGCGCCGGACGGGGTCTGCAACGTGATGCCATCGATGCGCTCTTCCGTCGCCTGCTGCTGGCCAATCCGGAATGGGTCGGCACCGGCGCGGTATGGGAGCCCCATGTGCTGGACAAGGACAGTGCCGATGTCGGGCTGGTCTATTGGACCTGGGACAATGCGCGCGTACCGCTATATGACAGTGCATCGCCGGACCAGGACCACGACTGGTTCACCCTGCCACGCAAACTGCGCCGTCCAGTGCTGCTCGAACCCTATGCCGACGAGACCGTGGGCCGGGAGGGAGCGCTGTTGATGACGACCCTGGCCACGCCGATCATCGATGGCGAGACCTACCTGGGCGCGGTGTTCACCGACTATGCCCTGTCGGGCTTGCAGCAGCGATTGTCCATGCTCCATCCGCTGGAGAGTGGTCATGTCGAACTTATCTCGCCGGGCGGGATGGTGTTGGGTTCGCGCGACGCCGCCCAGATCGGCACTCATCGGCGCGATCCTGGCAGCCGTGCCATGCTGGCCGCAATCGCCGCCGGCCAGCATTACGAACAGCTAAGTCCCGATGCCGATGGCAATGTGCGTATCTATGTGCCGCTGAGTGCCGGGCTTGCGCAGGAGCGCTTCGCCCTGGGGGTGGTGGTGCCGTACGCGCGCCTGTCTGCGGAGTTCGTGCAGCAGGCGCGTCAGATGCTGTGGATATTGGCGCTGGCTGGTATCGCCTCGGTGGGTGGGGTCAGCCTGTACCTGCTCCTGTTGCTGCGCAGGCAGCTGGTAAAGCCGCTGGCCGGCGCTATCGCGGTGGCCGAAAACGTCGCCGCTGGCCGGCTCGACAGCCGCATTTCCATCCCTCGTGACGACGAGATCGGGCATCTGCTCGGTGCAATGGCACGCATGCAGGGCCAGCTCAAGGCGGTCATCGACGCCCAGGCCGAAATGGCACGCAAGCACGACGAGGGGACGATCAGTTTCCGTATCGACGAATCGGTATTCCCCGGCGACTACGGGCGCATGGTGCGCGACACCAATGCGCTAGTTGCTTCGCATGTGGCGGTGAAGCTCCGCCTGGTCGAAGTCATGCGGCATTACGCGGTCGGGAACCTGTCCGAGGACATGGACAGGTTGCCTGGCGAGAAGGCAGTACTGACCCAGACCATGGACACGGTCAAGGCCAACCTCAGTTCGATCAATGCGGAGATCAAACACTTGGCTATGGCGGCCGCTGCCGGTGACTTTGGCCAGCGTGGCGACGTCGAGCGTTACCAACACGAATTTCGCGCGATGATCTCGGGCTTGAACCTGTTGATGCAGACAGCGGATGGCAATCTGGCCGAGCTGTCCCAGCTATTGCACGCCATTGCCGCCGGCGATCTGACCGGGATGATGGAAGGCGAGTTCCACGGTGTGTTCGCGCAGATGCGCGACGATGCCAACGTCACAGTCACACAGCTGACCAGCATCGTCGATCGCATCCAGTTGGCAGCGGCTGCCATCGACACCGCAGCCACCGAGATTGCCTCCGGCAACGACAGCCTGTCGTGCCGCACCGAGCAGCAGGCCGTCAGCCTGGAAGAAACCGCAAGTTCGATGGCGAAACTGACCTCCACCGTACGCGCCAATGCCGAGCGTGCGCATCTGGCCGACCAGGCCGCGCAACGGGTGGGCCAGGCGGTGCAGGAGACGGTCACCGCGATCGGTGAAGTCGTGCAGGTGATGACGCAGATCAACGAGTCCTCTGCACGCATAGCCGACATCATCACCGTCATCGATGGCATTGCCTTCCAGACCAACATCCTGGCCCTCAATGCGGCGGTCGAGTCGGCGCGCGCCGGCGAACAGGGCCGTGGTTTTGCCGTGGTGGCCGGCGAGGTGCGCACGCTGGCCCAGCGCTCGGCCATCGCCGCCAAGGAAATCAAGGTGCTCATCCAGGAGTCGGGCCGCCGGGTGGAGAACGGCCTGGCGATCAGTCGGCGTTCCGAGCAGGCGATCGCCTATCTCATCGAAGGGGCGACGAGTACCAATCGGTTGATCAACGAAATCGCCGCCGCCAGCGCGGCGCAGGCCACCGACATCGAACAGGTCAACCATGCGGTGGTGCAAATGGACCGGGCCACTCAACAGAACGCCGCGCTGGTCGATGAGGCCGCCAACGCCGCCCGCTCACTGGGCGAGCAGGCACACCAGCTTATCGAGGCGGCGTCGGTGTTCCGCACCAACCGGGCCTTGTCGCCTTCTTCGGTCCCGAGCCGGGAGCGCCCCCCGCGCGGGACGGCGTTGCCGACCGGCTCAGATAATCATGCTGTGCTGGAGGAGGATGCCTGATGCGCGTCCCGACGCATCGTGCCCGCCGATATCCGGTACGCGTGATCGCTTGCGACAAGGGATCACGCGTTGCAAGGAGGTAAGCACCGTTCCTCTGCTTCCTCGGCTACCAGCCGCTGCATCAACAGTGACAGTGTCACCACGTCCTGATGATTGTGCTCGGCCACGCGGCACAGGTTGCGCGCGCTGCCGCCGCGCAGGTAGTTCAGCCACGCCGCCGGTGCCTCCGAGCCCGGCAGGTCGTCCTCGCGCACTACACGCAATAGCTGGCGCTCGATCGTGGCGAGCTTGCAGTTCTCCCAGGTGCCGCGATAGCGCCGGCGCGTGGGGTGCAGCAGGTCTACGTGATCCAGCGCCGATAGCGGATCGCCGCGTCGCGCCAGCCGGTAGCGTGTCTTCAACAGCGGCGCGTCGTAGCAGCGGCCGTTATAGCTGGACAACACCGTCTCCGGCGAAAGCCAGGCGCTGAACGCATCCAGCATCGCGCTCTCGGCGGCCATCGTCGAGATCATCAGCTGGCGCACGCGCAAACCGCTGCCGTGTTCTGCGTCGATATACCAATCAGCGGCGCCGATCATGAAGGCGCGCGTGCCGGTGCCGCCGGCCAGGCCGGTGGTCTCGGTGTCGAAGAACAACAGCTGCATCGGATCGACCGTGTCCTCGCGTTTGGCGAAGGCCAGCGACAATGCCTGGGAGGGAATCGGTTGCGGCAGGAACGCCTGGATAAGGTGCAGCCCGGGCGCGATCTCGTGGCCCGGCAGACTGCGGTCGGCCGATGCTGCGCGCATGGGCGCATTGCCGGATACCGCGCGCTCGCGCAGGCCCAGCAGCCTGCGCAGTGCGCCGGGATTGGTATCAGGCCGGAATCCGGAATTTGGACTCGTCGTCGTCGTGGTGCTCGCGCGGGCGGCAGCCGATGGCGGATGCGCCTCTTCGGCCATTGCCGGCACTGGCTGGTGCCGTATTTCCTGGT
>JAATFS010000012.1 GCA_015655035.1 Lysobacterales bacterium
AGAACGGAATATCGTCGTCGGCAAAATCGTCCATCGGCGGTGCGGACTGCGGCGGTGCAGCCTGCTGACGACGCGGCGCGTAGTCCTGTCCGCCACCGCCGCCGCTCTGACGCGGCGGAGCCGCGCGCTGCGGACGGTCACCAGCTCCACCGCCGCCGCCGCCTTCGCCACGACCGCCGAGCATCTGCATTTCATCGGCGACGATATCGGTGGAGTACTTCTCCACGCCATCCTGGCCGGTGTATTTGTCGTAGCGCAGCGACCCTTCGACATAGACCGAGCTGCCTTTGCGCAGATACTCGCCAGCGATCTCGCCGAGCTTGCCAAAGAACACCACACGGTGCCATTCGGTACGCTCCTGCTGGTTGCCGTCCTTGTCCTTGCGTACGCTGGTGGTGGCCAGGCTGATCCGGGTGATCGCCATGCCGCTCTGGGTGTACTTGGTGTCGGGATCGTTGCCGAGGTTGCCGACGAGGATGACTTTGTTGATGCCACGGGCCATTAGCTGCTTCCGTTGTTGTCCCCACGCCCAGGGCGCGGGAATGTGAAGATGTGGATTCGGGGTCAATGTTAACACCTGGCCGTGTACGCCCCCCCGTCCGCCCTCCCCGGCGAGCACGGGAAAAAGCCTTGACGCTCTGTCGGAATTCTGCCGAGCCGCAAGTCCCCCCCTCCGAATTTCCTTCACACCCGCCCAATCAGGCCAATCCGGCACGCTGTGGGGCTCAGCCGACGGGACGCCGCTGCCCCCGCCCCCTATAATTCAGGCACGCATCCAGTCCTGAACGCATGACCATCGCCGAAGACCTCCGCCCCGCCCTGGGCCTTCCCCAGATCCAGACCCTTACCGCGCCCGACATGGCTGCAGTCGATGCGTTGATCCGCCGTCGCCTGGCGTCGGACGTGGTGCTGATCAACCAGATCGCCGATCACATCATTTCTGCGGGCGGCAAGCGCCTGCGCCCGATGCTGGTGATGCTGGCGGGGCATGCGGTGGGCGGCTCCGGCGCAGAGCATCACCAGTTGGCGGCGATCATCGAATTCATTCACACCTCCACCCTGCTGCACGACGACGTGGTGGACGAATCCGACCTGCGGCGCGGGCGCAGCACCGCCAACGCGTTATGGGGCAACGCCCCCAGCGTATTGGTGGGCGATTTCCTGTACTCGCGCAGCTTCCAGCTGATGGTCGAACTGGACCGCAAGGAAGTGATGCAGATCCTCGCCGACACCACCAACCGGATCGCCGAGGGCGAGGTATTGCAGTTGCTGCATGTACACAATCCCGATACCGACGAGGCCGCCTATCTGCGGGTGATCGAACGCAAGACGGCGGTGCTGTTCGCGGCAGGCACTCGCCTGGGCGCGCTCGCCTCGGGTGCCAATAGCGTCGTTCAGCAGCGCCTGTACGACTACGGCATGCAGTTGGGCTACGCCTTCCAGATCGCCGACGACGTCCTCGACTACTCCGCCAACGCCGCCGACCTGGGCAAGAACCTGGGCGACGACCTGGCCGAGGGCAAGGCCACGCTGCCGCTGATCCACGCCATGGCGCATTCGGACGAAGCCACCCGCGAGCGCCTGCGTCAGGTCGTGACGCAAGGCGACGCTGCGGCGATGCCGGAAGTGCTGGCCGCGATCCGCGCCACCGGCGGCCTGGACTACAGCCGACGCCGCGCCGCCGAGTATGCCGCCGCCGCCGAGCGCGCGCTGGCCGACCTGCCGGAAAGCGATGCCGTTGCCGCCCTACGCGGCCTGGCCCGCTACGCAGTCGAACGCACGCACTGAGAAAGCCGCCCTTTCCGGCGAGTCCCATGGGTGCGAAGCCCCGCCGCTATCAGCGGGGCGCGGCGAGTGCGTCATCCTCCGAAGCGTTCCTCGAAGAAATCCTCCAGCATCCGGTAGGCACGCTTGGCCGCGCGCTCGTTGTACAGGCAGCCCGGCGGGCTGTTGGCGTCGGCCTCGGCGAAGCAGTGCACCGCGCCGCTGAAGTTGACGAACTGCCAGTCGGCGCCCGCCGCGTCCATCTCCTGCTCGAAAGCCGCAATATCCTCGTGCGTCACGCTGGTGTCGTCGGCACCGTTGAGCACCAGCAGCGGCGTCTTCGCCGAACCGGCCGTGGCGGGCAGCGGCGTGGAAATACCGCCATGCAAGCTGACCACGCCCGCCAGCGGCGCACCGCCACGTGCCAGTTCCAGCACCGTAGTCCCCCCGAAGCAAAAGCCAACCGCGCCGATTTTCGCGGCATCCAACGGAGCCTTGCCGGCCTGCGCCTTGAGCACCTCGACCGCTTTCTGCGCGCGCGCCCGCAGGACCGGGCGGTCGTCGCGTAGTTTCTTCGCCTGTACGCCAGCCTCGGCATTGCTCTGTGGCCGGATGCCTTTGCCGTAGACATCGGCCACCAGCACTACGTAGTCGTCGCCGGCAATTGCCTTGGCCTTCTCGACCGCGGACTCGTTCACGCCGCGCCAATTCGGCACCATCACCAGGCCCGGACGCCGAGCGTCGCCTTTATCGTCGTAGACCAACACGCCGCTGTAGGTGTCGCCGCCGAGCGTCCACTCCAGCGGCCGGGACTGCATCGCTGCAGAGGCCGGCAACGCCAGCGTGGCCGCAATCCCGAGTGTCCCCGCCAGACTCCAGTTGCCTTGCTTTCGCTTCATGACGTCTCTCCTGGTGCAGGAACCAGGAGTGTAAGCGAGCTGTCCGTCGAGTCTAAGGAAAGCGAAGAAAGATCACGCCACGCCCAGGCCCGGGATCGCGCTGATCGTGTCCGGGTCGAAACCGGCGATTTCGGCGAAATGGCGGCCGCGCGCAACGTAGTCCTTGTAGGCGCCAAAACTCGGCGCGCCCGGCGACAACAACACGACTCCGCCCTGGTCGCCCAGGGCCGCCTGCGCCAACGCAACCGCTTGCGGCAGGTCGGCCGCCGCATGCAGGCCGAATCGCCGCGACGCGGCCAACGGCGCCAACAGTGCGCGGATGCGCGGCCCGTTGGCACCCATGGTCACGATCTCCAGCGGCGCGTCCTGGTCCATGTGTTCGGCGAAATCGTGCCAGTCCAAGCCACGGTCGTGCCCGCCGACCAGCACCGCGATACGGCGCTGAGGGAAACATGCCAGTGCCGCGAGCGTGGCATGCGGGGTGGTACTGATCGAATCGTTGATGTAGCTGATGCCGTCGCGACTGCCCAGCGACTGCAAGCGATTGGGTAACGGGCGGAACGTCAGCGCCGCCGGCGCCAGCGCCACCGCATCCAGGCCCAATAACTCGATCGCTGCCAGGACCGCGCACAGATTGCCACGGTTGTGCCGGCCCGGCAGCGGCACCTCGGAGGTGTCGAAAATGGCTTGCTCGCCGCGATGCACGACGTCGCCACGCAGGTGCCAGCCATCTTCACGATTGAACCAGTGCACCTGGCTGCCAGGCAATTGCAGCCCGGCCAGATGCGGATCGGCAGCGTTCAACAGCGCGATCTGCGGCACCGCATCGGTGACCAGCGCCAGCTTGTCGGCGATATAGCGCACCTCGCTGCCATGCCAGTCCAGATGTTCCGGGAACAGGTTCAGCACGATGGCCAGGTGCGGATGCGCTTCGCTGCGCGCGACCTCGCCGGTCTGGTAGCTCGACAACTCGATCGCCCAGTAGCTGGGCGGCGGTTCTGGCGCCAGCACTTCCAGCAGCGGCAGGCCGATATTGCCGACCAGCGCGGTGCGCTGCCCGCCGGCGCGCAGCAGGTGCGCCAGCAACGCGGTGGTCGTGCTCTTGCCCTTGGTGCCGGTGACGCAGATCGTCGCCGGCACCCGGCCA
>JAATFS010000161.1 GCA_015655035.1 Lysobacterales bacterium
TCGCGAATGATCTTGGTGAACACCTTGCCACGCTTCGCGTCGGACGCGTTCTTGCGGGCTTCGATGGAAGGGCCTCTACCCATTGGATCGTTCCAGGCTTGCTTGAATGACAGGGCGCGGATTTTACCTGATGCCCGTAGCGCGCGTCGGAAACGTTGCGGAACCGAAGCGGCCATCGGCGGCAGATGCCCCGCCACCCCAAGCCGGCCAGTGCGGCATAGCGACCGGTAGCGGGCGCTGCTATAGTGCATATAAGAATTATTCGCATTTAAGCCAGGATCCCGCTCTTCGACCAGCCCACTGGTCATTTGCCGCCACCATGCTCATCCCCTTTCTCATCATGTTGCGCGAGGGCATAGAAGCCGCCCTCATCGTCGGCATCATTGCCAGTTACCTGCGGCAAAGCGGACGCAGCGGGCTGATGCCCGCCGTCTGGATCGGCGTGCTGCTGGCGTTGGCGCTGTCGCTGTTCATCGGCGCCGCGCTGCAACTGGCCGCGGCGGAGTTCCCACAGAAGCAGCAAGAGCTGTTCGAGGGCGTGGTGGGGCTGGTGGCCGTGGCGCTGCTCACCTCGATGGTGTTCTGGATGCGCAAGGCCGCGCGCCACATCAAGGGCGAACTGCAGGCCGGTATCGAACGCGCATTGACCCGCGCCGATGCGCAGGGCTGGGCGCTGATCGGCATGGTCTTCCTGGCCGTGGCGCGCGAGGGCCTGGAGTCGGTGTTCTTCCTGCTGGCCGTGTTCCAGCAAAGCACCGGCTGGGAAGCGCCGGTGGGCGCGCTCGCCGGCATCGCCGTCTCGGTGGCGATCGGCTACGGCCTGTACTCCGGCGGCGTGCGAATGGACCTGCGGCGTTTCTTCCGTTTCACCGGCCTGTTCATTCTGCTTGTGGCCGCCGGCCTGCTGGCAGGAGCCCTGCGCAAATTCCACGAGGCCGGCATCTGGAACCATTTGCAGCAGGTGGTGTTCGACATGAGCACCACGCTGCCGCTGGACAGCCCGCTGGGCGCGGTACTGTCGGGCCTTCTGGGTTACCAGGCCGCGCCGGTGCTGGGCGAGGTGATCGTGTACTTCGCCTTCCTCGTGGTCTCGATGTTCTTCTTCCTGCGTCCTGCCGCCGCGCCGCCAGCCGGCGCCGTGCCGAATCATTGAGCCTGCCTGCCGATGTCCACCTCCCCAACCCCCATCTCCTTGGCGATGCGCCTGACCCTGGCCGGCTCGGCACTGCTGGTCGCCGCCGGCCTGGTCGCGTTCTGGTGGGCTTCCAGCGTGGCGCGCAAGGCCCCGCCCAAGGCCACCGACAACGCCGTTATCGTCACCATCGAGGGCAACGTCTGCCGGCCCAACGAGATCACGCTACCGGCCGGCCGTACCACCTTCACCATCGTCAACCATTCCCAGCGCGCGCTTGAGTGGGAGATTCTGGACGGCGTGATGGTGGTCGAGGAACGCGAAAACATCGCACCTGGTTTCTCCCAGTCCATGACGGTCAAGCTGCAGCCCGGCGAGTTCGACATTACCTGCGGCCTATTGAGCAACCCTCGCGGCAAACTGCGCGTCACCCCTTCGGCGGCCTCCAAGGCCGAAGCGGCGCGGCCCTCGCTGATCGCCTACGTGGGCCCGCTCGCCGAATACCGTGTCTTCCTGGTACTGGGCGCCGGCGACCTGCAGGATGCCGCGCAGGCCCTGGCCGACGCGATCCAGGCCGGGGACCGGGCGCAGGCCGCGGCGCTGTATGCACCGGCCCACCAGGCCTACAAGCGGATCGAACCGATGGCCGAATTGTTCGCCGATCTGGACACCCGCCTGAACGCCCGTGCCGACTACTTCGAAAAGCGCGAGCACGATCCAGCCTTCAGTGGCTTCCACCGCATCGAATACGGCCTGTTCGGTCCCGCTGCGAACACCACGGACATCAAGGCGCTGGCACCGGTCGCCGAGCAGCTGCTGGCCGACATCGGCCAGCTCGGCGAGCGCCTGCGCACCCTCGACATCCCGCCCGAGCGTCTGGTCGGCGCCGACGCTCGCCTGCTGCGCCGCGTCGCGGACAACCTGGTCGGCGGCGGCGAAGACCGCTACGGACACGCCGAGCCTTCCAATCTGCAAGGCACGCTGGACGGCACCAGGAAGATCGCCGACCTGATCGCACCGTTGCTGGTCAAGTCCGCGCCCGACCTGCAGGCGGACATCGAGCGTCGCCTTGCCGCCTTCTCGGCCGCGCTCGATCCCTACCGCAAAGGCGAAGACTTCGCGCCCGCGACGCTGGACGATGCCCAGCTCAAGGCGCTCGCCGAACCACTGCGCGCGCTGGCCGATGCGCTGGGCAAGGTAAACGACGCGCTCGGCCTGGAATGAGAGCATGAGCGAAAAAAGCCCCCCTGCCCCGCCCCCGCTGCGGCCCGGCCAGCCCCCGGCCGGCGGGCCGCCGGATTCGCCCAGCCGGCGCCGCCTGCTGGGCGGCCTTGGCGCGGCTGGCGCCGGCCTGACCGTTGCCGGCCGCGTCGCCTCGGCTCCGGCGACACCGGCCGACGCTGCCGACGCGCAGGTCACCGATGCACCACGTAGCACCCATACCCAGGACCGCGTGCCGTTCCGCGGCCGGCACCAGGCCGGCATCGTCACCCCGCGCCCGACCGCGGGCATGCTGGCTTCCTTCTTCGTGCTGGCGGAAAACCGCCAGGACCTGGCGCGGCTGTTCCGCCTGCTTACCGAGCGCATCGCGTTTGTGACCCAGGGCGGCCAGGAGCCCGAGCTCGACCCGAAGCTGCCACCGGCCAGTTCCGGGTTGCTGGGCCCGGTGGTGCAACCGGACGGGCTGACCGTCACCGTCTCGCTGGGCCAATCGCTGTTCGACGAGCGCTACGGCCTGGCGCCGCTCAAACCGCGGCACCTGCGGCAGATGCAGGCCCATCCCAACGATGCGCTGGACGCGGCGCTGTGCCATGGCGACCTCTCGCTACAGTTCTGCGCCAATACGCCCGACACCAACATCAATGCGCTGCGCGACATCATCAAAAACACGCCGGACCTGCTGATCCTGCACTGGAAGCAGGAAGGCAGCGTGCCTCCGATCGCCGTCGCGCCCGGCCAGCGGGCCGAGAGCGCGCGCAATTTCCTGGGTTTCCGCGACGGCTCGGCCAATCCGGATTCCGGCGATGCCGCACTGATGCAACAGATCGTCTGGATAGGCCAGGACCACGGTGATCTCGCCTGGACCACCGACGGCACCTACCAGGCGGTGCGCCTTATTCGCAACTTCGTCGAGCGCTGGGATCGCACCCCATTGCAGGAGCAGGAAGCGATCATGGGCCGGGCCAAGGCCAGCGGCGCGCCGCTGGACGGCGGCCGCAGCGAACACGACGTGCCGGACTACGCGAAGGACCCCGAGGGCAAGCGCACGCGCCTGGATTCGCATATCCGCATGGCCAATCCGCGCTCGCCCGATGCACAGGCCAACCTGATCCTGCGCCGGCCCTTCAATTACTCCAACGGGGTGAGCAAATCCGGCCAGCTGGAGATGGGCCTGTTGTTCATCTGCTACCAGGCCGATCTGGAAAAAGGCTTTCTCACGGTGCAAAGGCGCCTGGACGGCGAGCCCCTGGAGGAATACATCAAGCCGATCGGCGGCGGCTTCTTCTTCACGCTGCCGGGCGTGCGCGACGAACGCGACTGGCTCGGCCGCGCGCTGATCGAAGCGGCCGAACGCCTGGGCTGATCCCGTTTCCACTTATTTCGATGAAAAGGACCGTCATGCGCTTGCCCACCCACCGCCTCATGCTCCCCCTCCTGGCCGCCGCCAGCCTGTGCACGTTCGGCGCGCAGGCCGCCGTCTCGCCGCTGGAACTCGTCGGCCCGGTCGCGGAATACAAGATCTACGTCGCCGGCAACGTCCGCCAACTGGTGGTCGATACCCGTGTCTTCGTCGCCGCGGTGAAAGCCGGCGACATCGAAAAAGCCAAGGCGCTGTACGCACCGACCCGCACCAGCTACGAAAAGATCGAACCGGTGGCCGAACTGTTCAGCGATATGGACAGTGCCATCGACTCACGCGCCGACGACCACGAGAAAGCAGAGAAGGACCCGGCATTCGCCGGTTTCCACCGCATCGAGTACGCGCTGTGGACGCAGCACAACGCCAAGCTTGCCGGCGCGGCCGCCGACAAGCTGCTGGCCGACGTGCTGGAGCTGCAAAAACGCCTGCGCGCACTGACCTTCCCGCCGGAAAAAGTGGTGGGCGGGGCCGCGGTGCTGATGGAAGAAGTCGCCGCCACCAAGATCTCCGGCGAGGAGAACCGCTACAGCCATACCGACCTGTGGGACTTCCAGGCCAACTTCGAAGGTGCCTACAAGATCGTCGAGCTATTGCACCCACTGGTGGCCCGGGAGAACAAGGCGTTCATCGACAAGACCGATGCCAACTTCGCCACCGTGTTCGACACACTGAAAAAGTACCGCACCGCCGACGGTGGCTTTGAGAGCTATTCCAAGTTGAGCGAACGCGACCGCAAGCTGCTCGCCGGCCGGGTCAATACCCTGGCAGAAGACCTGTCCAGGCTGCGCGGCATGCTCGGGCTCAACTGACGGCGGCACCGGCGCAGCGCCGGCACCCCGCGCCGGCTCAGCGCGGGTTCCGGCGCAGGATGTACTCGCGGTCCAGCACACGCCCGACCGGGAAGTCGTACTCGCCCACCTTGCTGAAACCGTAGCGAACGTAGAA
>JAATFS010000270.1 GCA_015655035.1 Lysobacterales bacterium
AATGCGCCGATTCTAACGGCGGACTGTACTCATGGTGCAGCTCGCCTTGCTCCGGCGTGATCGCGACGGCTACCCTGGCCGCTTTCCGATGCCTGTCCCAACGATGCCGCTCCTTTCCCGTGTATTGCGTCCCTGGCCGATCCTGGCTGCGGCGGCGCTGTTGTCCGTCGTCCCCGCCGCCCAAGCGGTCTCCGCCCGTGACAAGGAAAAGATCGCTGCGCTGGACACGCGCATGGCCGCTGCCGAGAAGCGTTATCGCGATGCCCTGGTGCGGGTGAACAACGCCGATCCCAAGGGTACCCGGGAGAGCGACGCGGCGTTGGAGGACATGGAAGACGTCATCGATGCCTGCACCCAGCAGCGCGGCTGTGTGGTAGCCAACCTGCTGCCGACCTACAAGCGCCTGCTCAAGGCCAATGCCGACGCCGTAGCGCCGGAGTCCGGCGAGCCGGAGGACGACGACACCCTGCTCGAGGCCGATCCCGACCATGTGGGGCCGCTAAAGGCCGATGTGCCCGAAGCCGCGCGCGCGGCCGAACTGCTCAACGATCACCGGCATGCCTTCGATGCGATGGTCGAATACAACCCTGCGGTGCAGGCCGGCATTCGCCGCTGGCTCACCGACATGCGGCCGGCGCTGCTGACCAGCTATGAGAACTACGAGAACCTGCGTGCGGTGATGTGGCCGGAGTGGCAGCGGCGCGGCCTGCCGGAGGCGCTGTTGTTCGGGATCATGGCCAAGGAATCCAACGGACGCGTACACGCCAATTCACGCGTCGGCGCCGGTGGCTTGATGCAGTTCATGCCCGCGACCGCGCGCCGCTTCGGCCTGGGTCCGGACGGTACCGGCTTCGACACCCGTTTCGATCCTCGCAGCTCGGCCGAGGCCAGTGCGGCCTATCTCAATGAGCGCATGGCCCAGCTCAATCGCAACATCGAGCTGGCGCTGGCCGGCTACAACGGCGGCGAAGGTCGCGCCGCGCGCGTGTACAACCAGTTCGGCGGACGCAGTTTCTGGGACCAGTCGGTCTACAACCAGTTCCCCGCCGAGACCAAGGACTATGTGCCGATGGTGATCGCCGCCGCCTGGATCTTCCTGCATCCGCGCCAGTACGGCGTGGAGTTCCCGAAGGTCGACGCTCAGCCGGCGACGTTGAAGCTGGCCAAGTCCACCACGATCTACGAACTGACCATCTGCCTGGGCAGCGCGGGGACGCGCGATGGCTATTTCCGTGCGCTGCGCAATCTCAATCCCCGCTATGAGGCGGATGGCTGGATTCCGGCGGGCGTGACCCTCAATGCCACTACCCGCATCGTGGGCCTGTACAACCGCTACTGCGTCAGCGGCCCGCGCGCGGACCTGGCGCGCGCGCTGATCACTGCCGATCTCAATGCAGCGATCGTGCGCCCTTCGGTGGAGGCCTACACCGGCAATGTGGCCGTGGGCAGTGCGATGCCCATGCAAGGCGTGCCTACCACGGTGGCCACCGGGCAGCCGGCACCGGCCAAGCCCAAGGTCAAGCAGGTCCGCAACTACAAGGTAGCCAAGGGCGACACGCTGGGGCGCATTGCCAATAAATACGGCTGCGAGGTCAAGCTGCTGGCCAAGGCCAATGGCCTGCGCGCACCCGGGTATGCGGTCCGGCCGGGCCAGTCGATCAAGTTGCAGGGGTGTGCCAGGTAAGGCGGGGCAACCCGGAGGTTGAATGCTCTTCCGCCGACGGGGGAAGAGCGTGTGAACAACGCAGGTCGCTTATGCGGGCCTGCGGCAGAGGCGCCATCAACGCAGCGTAGTGGTGGTTGGGGCGCGACGCTGCCCAAGGCACGTGCGCGCCCGTGCGCGCGTCATGTGTCCGCCCGCTTCGCCAGTGCTTGCCCGAGCTTGACCGGCGTCTCCGCCGCCAATGTGGGATCGAGCGCCGCTACGCCCGGCGGCAACAGCACGATCACGGTGGAGCCATAGTTGAAGCGGGCCATCTCCTCGAACCGCTGCAACGTGATGCCCTTCCCGCGCCAGTCCTTGCGGGTGATGTGGTCGGCATAGCGCGGGATCTCCACGCCGCTCCAGACGGTCTCCACCCCGGAAACCAATAGTGCGCCGACCATCACCGAGGCCATCGGGCCGAAGTCGGTGTCGAAGTGGCAAACCAGGCGCTCGTTCCGGGCGAACAGTCGCGGTACGTTGCGGACCGCATCCGGGCCAACGCTGAACAGCCGGCCTGGGACGTGCACGGTCTCGCGCAACGTGCCGGTCCATGGCATGTGTACGCGGTGGTAGTCCTTTGGCGACAGGTAGACCGTGGCGAACAGCCCGTGCTCGAACGGCGCGGCTGCGTCGGCGTCGCCCAGCAGCTCGGCAGCGGTGAACGACTGGCCCTTGGCCTGGAAGATGCGGCCATCCGCGATCCGGCCGAGCTGGCTGATGCGGCCGTCCGCCGGCATCGCCAGGGTGCGCGGATCGGGATCGGCCTGGCGTGCGCCAGGCTTCAGCGCGCGGGTGAAGAATGCATTGAAGGTGGGATAGCTGCGCGGATCCGGTTCGGCGGCTTCTTCCAGCGCAACGCCGAACTTGCGCGCCACGGTGTCGATCAGCCACTGCTTGATCGCCGGGTTCTCGGAATAGGCCAGCGCGCGTGCCAGTGACGACAGCAGGCGGTGCGGAAGCGCGTAGGTCAGGGTGGTCACGAGGCTCACGGCGCGGTCGCCTTGGTCAGCTGGACGAAGTCGGCGGCGATAGCCGGCGGGTCGAACGGTGGCCGGATCAGGCCCGCCAGGCGGCCTTCCGGGTCGAGTACGGCGATCGCGGCGGAGTGGTCCATGCTGTAGTCGTTCGGGTTTTCGTCGAAATGCTTGCCTGGGACCTTCTGGAACACGAACCCGAGTGCGGTCGCGAAACGCTCCAGCGACGGGGTGTCGGCGGTGGCCGCCAGCGTGTCCTTGTGGAAGGCATGTACGTACTCGCCCAGGCGGGCGGGCGGGTCGCGGTCGGGGTCGACGGAGACGAACAGCACGCGCGGGCGCACGCTCTCGGCGATGCCCTCCCATTGATTCTGGGCGACGGCCAGGTCGGTCAGGGTGGTGGGGCACACGTCCGGGCAGAACGTGAAGCCCAGGAACACCAGGGTCCAATGGCCCTTGAGCTCGCCGGGAATCAACTGGGTGCCATCCGACTGGCGCAGGCTGTAGCCGGGCAGGGTGCGCGCCTGCGGGTAGAAGGTGACCGTCCGGGTGGGCGGCCACGGCGACGTATTGCTGCCGCCGAAGAACTTCTGCGCCAGTACCAGGCCGAGTCCTGCGGCCAGCGCGACCAGCAGTACGATGCCGATATTACGGTTGAACATGGAGGTTTCCACTGCAACGGACGCTCATGATACCGATCGGACCTCTATAATCGGGAGCCGACCTCATCTAAGTTGTTGCCATGACTGCCGCCGCGGCCGACGAACTGCACACGATCATCGACCTGATTCGCTACGGCACCAGCCGTTTCAACGCGGCTGGGCTGACCTTCGGCCATAGCTACGACAACGCGCTGGACGAGGCCACCCAACTGGTACTGCACACGCTGGACCTGCCGCACGATCTGGGCCCGGCCTACGGCCAGGCACGGCTGCTGCGCGCGGAGAAGGAGCGGGTGCTGGCGCTGTTCGAGCGCCGCGTCAGCGAGCGCGTCCCCGCTGCCTACCTGACTGGCGAGGCCTGGTTCGCCGGTTTGAGTTTCAAGAGCGATGCGCGCGCGCTGGTGCCGCGCTCGCCGATCGCCGAGCTGATCGAAGACGGCTTCGAGCCCTGGCTCGGCGGCCGCGAGGTCGGCCATGCGCTGGACCTGTGCACTGGTTCGGGCTGCATTGCGATCGCGATGGGGCACTACAATCCGCAGTGGCAGGTCGATGGCGTGGACATCAGCGACGATGCGCTGGCGCTGGCCGCCGAGAACAAGGAACGGCTGCACGCAAGCAACGTGACCCTGCTCAAGTCGGATCTGTTCGCGGGCCTGTCCGGGCGCCACTACGACCTGATCGTGACCAATCCGCCCTATGTCACCAACGACGAGACCGATGCGCTGCCGCAGGAGTACGCCTACGAGCCGGAGCTCGGCCTGCGCGCGGGCGACGACGGCCTGGACCTGGTGCTGAAGATCCTGCGCGATGCGCCGGCGCACCTGAGCCAGGACGGCCTGCTGATCTGCGAGGTCGGCGAGTCCGAACAGCACTTGGTCAAGCTGCTGCCCGAGCTCGATCTCGCCTGGATCGAATTCAAGGTCGGCCAGATGGGAATATTCGCGGTGGAGTGCCGCGAGTTGATCGCGCACAGTGCGCGCATCACCGCGCTGGCAGCGCAGCGATGAGCCTGTCCGCATGAGCTCCAATACCTTCGGCAAGCTGCTCAGCGTCACCACGTTCGGCGAATCGCACGGGCCGGCGATCGGCTGCGTGATCGACGGCTGTCCGCCGGGGCTGGAACTGGCCGCCGATGAATTCGCGCACGATCTGCAACGCCGCGCCACCGGCAAGACCCGGCATACCTCGGCCCGGCGCGAGGCCGACGAGGTCGAAATCCTGTCCGGCGTCTACGAAGGCCGCACCACCGGCACGCCGATCGCGCTGTTGATCCGCAACACCGATCAACGCAGCAAGGATTACAGCAACATCGCCCAGCAGTTCCGTCCCGGGCATGCCGACTACAGCTACTGGCAGAAATACGGCATCCGCGATCCGCGCGGCGGCGGGCGCTCGTCCGCGCGCGAGACCACCATGCGCGTGGCCGCCGGTGTGGTCGCCAAGAAGTGGCTGGCGCAGCGTTACGGCGTCCGCGTGCGCGGCTTTTTGTCGCAGTTGGGCGAGATCAAGCCAGCGGGTTTCGATTGGAATGCGGTCGAGGACAATCCGTTCTTCTGGCCGCATGCGGTCCAGGTGCCTGAGCTGGAAAGCTACATGGATGCGCTGCGCAAGTCCGGCGATTCGGTTGGTGCGCGCGTGGACGTGGTCGCCGAGGGCGTGCCGCCGGGCTGGGGCGAGCCGATCTACGGCAAGCTCGACGGCGAACTGGCCGCAGCGTTGATGAGCATCAATGCGGTCAAGGGCGTGGAGATCGGCGACGGCTTTGCCAGCGCCGCGCAGAAGGGCACCGAGCATCGCGACCTGATCACCCCCGATGGCTTCCTCAGCAATCATGCGGGCGGCATCCTCGGCGGTATCTCCACCGGCCAGGCGATCACCGCCTCGATCGTGCTCAAGCCCACCTCCAGCCTGCGCCTGCCCGGCGCCACGGTGGATATGGACAACCAGGTGGTGGACGTGATCACCACCGGTCGCCACGATCCCTGCGTGGGCATTCGCGCCACCCCCATCGCCGAGGCGATGCTGGCACTGGTGCTGATGGACCAGGCGCTGCGGCATCGCGCCCAATGCGGCGACGTCGGGGTGATTACGCCGCAGATCCCCGCAAGCGCGAAGCCCGGAGCCGTCGATGGCTGAGTCGCGGCCACGGGTGTGGGTCAGCCAGCCTCTGTTCGATGATGTCATCGGCCAGTTGGGGCAGTATTTCGACCTGACCACCACCGTGGACGTGGCCGCCTATTCGTCGGCGGAGCTTAGCGAGCGCCTGGCCCCGCTCGATGGCGCACTGATCACCCTCAACGAGCGCATCGGTGCCCGCGAGATCGCCCATGCGCCGCGCCTGCGCGCCATCGCCAATGTCGGGGTCGGCTACAACAACCTCGACATTGCAGCGCTCAGCGCCGCCGGTATCGTGGCGACCAACACGCCCGACGTGCTGACCGAAACCACCGCCGATCTGGGCTTTACGCTGCTGATGGCCGCCGCGCGCCGTATCAGCGACGCCGAGCGCTGGCTGCGCGAGGGCCAGTGGGGGCAGTGGTCGTTCCAGAACATGCTCGGTGCCGACATCCACGGCGCCACGCTCGGCATCCTGGGCATGGGGCGCATCGGCCAGGGCATCGCCCGGCGCGGCGCACATGGCTTCGGCATGCGCGTGCTGTACCACAATCGCAGCCAGCTGCCGGCGCAAACCGAGCAGGCGCTGGGGGCGCAGTACGTCGACTTCGACACCCTGCTGGCACAGGCCGATCACCTGGTGCTGGTGCTGCCGTATACGCAGGATTCGCATCACATCATCGACGCCGCCGCATTAGCGAAGATGAAGGCGTCGGCCACGCTGGTGAACATCGCCCGTGGCGGTATCGTCGACGAACTGGCGTTGGCCGATGCGCTAAGCAACGGCCGGCTCGCCGCCGCGGGGCTGGACGTGTTCGAGGGCGAGCCAGCGGTGCGCTCCGAATTGCTGGCGCTGCGTAACGTGGTGCTGACCCCGCATATCGGCAGCGCCAGCCTGGCCACGCGCCGGTCGATGGTGCAGTTGGCCGTGGACAACCTCATCGCCGCGCTGGGCGAGGGTGCCAGTGCGGGTCATCCGCCCAGCGCCATCAATGCCGACGCCATTACTGCCGCCAAAGCTGGCGGCGCCACCGTGGGCGCGACCAAAACCGGCGCGACCAAACGATAGGGAACCTCCGCGGCCGCTGAAGGAGGTTCCCCGAACCCAGCCCGTAGTGCGTTTTCTTTCCTCTTCAACATTTTTATAAAGACATTCTCATGAGCAACGAAAGTCGTCGTTTCAACGTCGCGGTCGTGGGTGCCACCGGCGCCGTCGGCGAAACCATGCTGAACATCCTGGGCGAACGCGATTTCCCGGTCGCGCAGCTTTATGCATTGGCATCCGAGCGCTCGGCGGGTGGGCAGGTGGAGTTCAAGGGCAACAAGGTCGAGGTGCTGGACCTGGCCACGTTTGATCCGAGCGGGGTGGACATCGCGCTGTTTTCGGCCGGTGGTGGCGTCTCCAAGGAATACGGGCCCAAGTTCGCCGCCGCCGGTGCGGTGGTGATCGATAACTCGTCGGCCTTCCGTTACGACGATGACGTGCCGCTGGTAGTGTCCGAGGTCAATCCGGAAGCGCTGAAGCAGCGCCCGCGCGGGATCATTGCCAATCCCAATTGTTCGACCATGCAGATGCTGGTCGCGCTCGGTCCGATCCACCGCAAGTACGGTATCGAGCGGATCAACGTGGCGACCTACCAGTCGGTGTCCGGCGGCGGTCGTTCGGCAATGGAGGAGCTGGGCAAGCAGACCGCGCAATTGCTGGCGTTCCAGGACATCGATCCGCAGCGTTTCCCGGTGCAGATCGCGTTCAACCTGATCCCGCACATCGATGACTTCCTGGACAATGGTTTCACCAAGGAAGAAATGAAGCTGGTCTGGGAGACCCGCAAGATCCTGGGCGATGAGTCGATCATGGTGAATCCGACGGCGGTCCGCGTGCCGGTGTTCTACGGTCACTCCGAGGCGGTGGCGATCGAGACGCGCGAGAAGATCACGGTGGAAGCCGCGCGCGAGCTGCTGTCGCAGTCCCCAGGCGTGGAAGTGGTCGATGAGCGCAAGGCCGGTGGTTATCCGACGCCGGTGACGCATGCGTCGGGCAAGGATGCGGTCTACGTGGGGCGTATCCGCGAGGATTTGTCGCATCCGCGCGGGCTGAATCTGTGGATCGTGTCGGACAACATCCGCAAGGGGGCTGCGCTCAATGCGGTGCAGTTGGCAGAGCTGGTGGCGGTGGAAATCGCCTGAGGTTGGCGCGCTGGGGTATTGGCGCGGTGTCATGAGGGCCGGAAATCCGCTTGGTCGGATTCCCGGCTTTTTTTGTTTCTGTGGCTGGCGCTTGCTTGTGGTTGTGGGTGGATTCGGGTCCTGGTGGGTTTGTTTTGGTTGTTGGGGTGGTGGGAAGGTCCAGGTCCAGATCAATATCCCGCGCGCCTTCGCCAGCGGCTATATTGATGACATGAAACGTAGGGGCAGGGGCGCCATGCGTCCAATACAAAGTTTGTGGGCATTGGCCTTGATGCTGTGCAGCGGTGCTGCGCTGGCACTGGGGCTGGGCGATATCCGTGTGTTGTCCAAGGCCGGGCAGCCGCTGGTGGCGGAGATTCCGGTTATTTCCAATGAGCCGGGTGAACTGGAGAAGGCCAGGGTGGCACTGGCGTCGCCGGAAACGTTCGCGCGCGTGGGGCTGGTCCGTCCGCAGGCGCTGGTGGACGAGTTGCAGTTCCAGTTCGCGCAGGATGCGCGCGGCGGTGCGGTGATCCGCGTTACCAGCCGGGGACCTGTGCAGCAGAAGGCGATCAGTTTCCTGGTCGAGGTCGATTGGGGACAGGGGCGGTTGGTGCGGGAATACTCCGCGCTGGTGGATGCCCCCGGCACCGCCGCAGCGGTAGCCGAACCCGAAATCGCGGCGCCGCATGCCAGTGCCGGTAATTCGATCGTACGCAACTCCGCCTCGGCTTCGGCGCTGTCGAACGAACCTAGAGCGACGGCGACCGTGCCTGCCTCGGCCACGGCGGTACCGCTGCGGCCGGGCGCGGTGCTGGCGCGGGTTCGACAGGGTCAGACCCTGTCGCACATCGCACTCGACCTGGCCCGCAGGAACGGTCACTCGCTCGACCAGACCATGCTGGCGTTGCTGCGCACCAATCCGGATGCGTTCATCGGCGGCAACATCAATCGTCTCAAGCAAGGCGTCGTGCTGCGTACGCCGCAGCAGGACGAGCTGGCCCAGATCGGCGCGGCCGAGGCCTCGGCGATGGTGCGGGAGCAGGCCGCGCAATGGCGGCAGGCGCGCGCGCCGGTGCCGCAGCCGGCCGAGGCGGGGGCGTCGTCCAGGCGTGCGGAGACGGCCGAGCGGTCGGCAAAAGGCGCGCGGCTTGAAATCGCGCCGGCGGTGGCCAGCGCGGCAAAGAACGCCGGAACGACCTCCGGTACCAGCACTGACGGTGAGGGCGACATGGCGACTAACGAACAACTGCAACAGGCGCGCGAGGATATCGCCACGCGCGATGCGGAAATCCAGGAGTTGCGCACGCAAGTGGCGGAACTGGAGACGCTGAAGCAGAAACAACAGGCGCTGATTGCGCTCAAGGATACCGATCTGGCCGCAGCGCAGCAGCGCCTGGCGCAGGGGCCCGACGCCGGCTCGGCTGCCGCCTTCCCGCTATGGCTGATCGGCGGGCTCGTGCTGATAGTGGCCGGCGTAGTGGCCTGGTTGGCAGCGCGTCGGCGCAAGCCCTCGCCGTTGCCGCCGTTGCCAAGGCGGGATATCGAACCATCGTTGTCGGCTTCGGCGCCGCTGGCCGGCGCGCAAGAGGCACATGACGAAGCGGACAAGCGCCAGGATCTTCCGAGCTTTGGCGAGCGCGAGATCTCGCGCGAAGTGGAATTCGAGCAGGCCGACCTGCGCGAAGAAGAGCGCAGTTTGCCGGTGGTCGAGCCCGAGTTGCCGACGCCGCTTGCGGCA
>JAATFS010000174.1 GCA_015655035.1 Lysobacterales bacterium
ACACCGCGCCCACCACCACTGGGCGGTCGATGTCGCCCTCCAGGAAGCCCACCAGCACTTCCTGGCCCTTGCGCGGCACTACCACGCCGCCCCAGTTGTCGCCGGCCCACGGGGTCATCACCCGTACCCAGGTCCAGGCCGACGCGTTGGCTGGAGCGTTGTCCTCGCCGGCAGGATGCGACAGGCCACTGCTGGCATCGCCGCCACGCTGCCATGGGAACTGCACCTTGATGCGATGGTCGCGGTCGGACAGCAAAGGTTCGCCATCGCTGACCACGATCGCGCTCAACGTGCCCTGCACGCGCGGCTTGGGGTGCAGATGGCCACCTTCGCCGGTTTCGAGTTGCGGGCGATACGTAGCCTCTTCCGGCAATACTACGAAATGGTTGTCGTAGAAATCGCTGTCGATCTCGGCCGGTGTGGTTGATCCGGCGGCCAGGGCACCTGGCAACGCCGCGCCCGATGTCGATAGCGGGCCTAGCAGTTGCTCCAGTGCATCGAACACGTCCGCGCCCAGATTGTTGCGTGCCTGATGCTCGACCTGCAGGCACAGGAAACGCCGCGACGCATCGGTACCCGAATGCGCCTCCACGTTGAACCAGTGTCCCGGCGCCAGCTGGCGCCAGCGTCCGGCACCCTCGAAGCTGCGCGCACGCACGCGCCGCGCATCCAGGTGCTGCTGTGCACGTCGCTGGCCCAGCTCACGATCGGGCCAGCCATAGGGACCACTGGTGTCGCTATCCTCGGCGACTAATTCGCCCGCTCCGTCGGATTCGGCGCTGGCCGGACGCAGGTCCAGGCTGCGGTAGTCCCAGCTCGCGCGCGCCACTTTGGCCACGCGCGCGCGCCTCGCCGGCGACCAGCGCTGGAGGCTGTCGCTGCGTTCGGTCGCATCCGCGCGGTGGTAACGCACGCTGCCCAGCGAGGCGCTGGCGTCGGCATGGTCGGCCAGCACCAGGGTATGCGTGCCGAAGGTCTCACCGTGTGCATCGCCGGCATGTTCGAACCAGTAGTAGATGCCTTCCTCGGCCAGCAATCGCTGTACGAAGGCCAGGTCGCTTTCTTCGTATTGCGTGGTCAGGCTGCGGCGCGCGTACTGCTGGCGGTCGGCCAGTTCCCAGCGCCAGGCCGGGGCCAGGCGGCCCTGGCCGGCATAGTCGGAAAACACGCTTTCGACGATGTCCACCACGCTCATGTCGTGGAATACATAGCTGTCCACGCGCTGGCCCAGGAATGCCAGCCAGGGTTCGAGCACCAGGCGATAGCGCGCCAAACCGCCGTTGCTGCCGATGCGCTGGAATGCGGTGACGTGACCGTGGAAGGGCCTCAGCCGATCGAGCGAATCGGCGGTAAGCAATTCCAGCAGCGCCGGCTGGCCCAATAACGGGGCCAGTGCCAGCCCAGCGTCGACGGACAGCGCCGTCAGCTCCAGTCGGAAACCGCCCGCATCGATACGCTCGTGACCGGACAGGCGTTCGGCCACGAGCCGCTCGCCGCCCAGCGGCGTATGCAGGCGCAGCAGGCGATCCTGCTGGCCGGGTGCGGCCAATGCCGAAAGAACGGCGGCGACGCTATCCATGGCGTGGGTCTCCTCGCGAACCAGGTCCGTTAACCAGTGACCGGGTCAGGCCACCTGGGCAATGCGCTCGAGCTGCAAGCGCGTGCCTTCGGTCAGTTGCAGCCGATAGTCGCGCCCGCCGACCGTGATACCGACCTCGCGCACGTTGCTGACCAGCTGATTGGCCTTGCCTTGAGCGGGGGCCTGCAGCTGGATGCGCCATGCGATACGGGCCAGCAGGCTGGCGAGGTTGCGTGCGTCCTGGCGCGCATCGGCCGAGGCACCGTCGAGCAAGTCGACGATGTGCTCCGGGCGCAGCCGGTTCCAGCCGCGCACGCTGTCGGTATCACTCCCCGCGCGGCCCAGCGCCAGGCTGTCGCAATGGGAAATGGCCTTGCTGCGATCGAATCCGTAGAAATCCATGGTGTTTCCTCCTTGTGATGGGTATCTCAGCTGAGCTTGTACTTGAAAGCGCCATTCTTTCCGGCGCTTACTTTGATGGCGTTGATCCGGCCGCCATCGGCCATGGCCGCGAGCACGCTCTCGGCAATTTCCGGCAACAGCGTGCCGTTGAGGATATGGTCGACATTGCGCGCTCCCGAATCCACTTCGGTACAACGCTGCAGCACTGCCTCGACCAGGTTCTGATCCCA
>JAATFS010000080.1 GCA_015655035.1 Lysobacterales bacterium
ACTTCGGCCTTGATCTCGTCGTAGGTCGCCGGCTTTTCCAGCTCCACGGTCAGGTCCACCACCGACACATCGGAGGTCGGCACGCGGAAGCTCATACCGGTGAGCTTCTTGTCCAGCGCCGGAATCACCTTGCCCACGGCCTTGGCGGCACCGGTGGACGAGGGAATGATGTTCTCCAGGATGCCACGGCCACCGCGCCAGTCCTTGTTGGACGGGCCGTCCACCGTCTTCTGGGTGGCAGTGGCGGCGTGCACGGTGGTCATCAGGCCGCGCTTGATGCCCCACTTGTCGTGGATCACCTTGGCCAAAGGTGCCAGGCAGTTGGTGGTGCACGAGGCGTTGGAGACGATCGCCTGGCCGGCGTAGGTCGTGTGGTTGACGCCATAGACGAACATCGGCGTGTCGTCCTTGGACGGCGCAGACAGGATCACCTTCTTGGCACCGGCGTCGATGTGCTTCTGCGCGGTTTCCTTGGTCAGGAACAGGCCGGTGGACTCGATCACCACCTCGACGCCGACCTCGTCCCACTTCAGGTTGGCCGGATCGCGTTCCTGGGTCAGGCGGATCTTCTTGCCATTGATCAGCAGATGATTGCCATCGATCGCCACGTCGGCCTTGAACCGGCCGTGCACGGAGTCGTACTGCAACATGTACGCCAGATAGTCCGGTTCGAGCAGATCGTTGATGGCCACGATCTCGATGTCCTCGCCGAAGTTCTGCACCGCAGAGCGCAGCACATTGCGGCCGATGCGACCGAAACCGTTGATGCCGACCTTGATTGCCATGTTCACGAACTCCTGCAGCCGCAGCGAGGCGGCGGATGGAAAGGGGGCGCCATTCTAACAGGCGCCTGCCGGTGCCGGAGGGACGCGACGCATGACTGTGGGCTGACCACCAGCGAGGCCGATCCGGCCTATTGATCAGGATCAAAGCGGCTTCGTTAAGAAAAACGAAAACTGCGCGCAGTCCACCGAACCACTGAGAACCGATATGCGCAAGACATCTCCCCTTTTGCTCGGCAGCCTGGCCGCCGCCCTGATCGCCGCCGCGCCCGCCATGGCCCAGTCCAAGGGCGATTGGACCCTGGGCATCGGCGCCCACCAGGTCGATCCCAAGTCCGACAATGGCTCGCTGGTCGGCGGCACGCTGCCGGTGCGCATTGCCAGCAACATCCAGCCGACCTTCACCGCCGAATACTTCATCGCCGACAACCTTGGCATCGAAGTGCTGGCCGCGACCCCGTTCAAGCACGACATCAGCATTTCCGGGCTGGGCAAGGTCGGCAGCACCAAGCACCTGCCGCCGGTGATCTCGCTGCAGTACCACTTCAACACCCAGAGCGCGCTGTCCCCGTTCGTCGGCGTGGGCGTGAACTACACCACGTTCTTCAGCACCGACACCACCGGCGCGCTGGCCGGCAGCGACCTGGACCTGGACGACTCCTGGGGCCTTGCGCTGCATGCCGGCTACGATTACGCGATCGGCAAGCGCGGCGCGCTGCGCATGGACGTGCGCTGGGCCGACATTGACACCAAGGCCAAGCTGGACGGGCAGAAGATCGGCACCGTCAACATCGATCCGTTCGTGTACGGCGTGGCCTACGTCATCAAGTTCTGAGGACGGCCAGCGGCCGGAAGGCCCCGGCGCCCACGTATGGGCATCGGGGCCTTCCGTATGGATGCGAGGCAAAGAAACAGCACCGCATCGCGGCCGGAGCACCCGGCGCGCCGCGTAGAATTGCGCAGATGAAATTTGTCCCCGCCTTGCTGCTTTCCGTTTGCTGCACGCTCGCCCTGACCACCCTGCCTTCCAGCGCATGGGCCTGGGGCGGACAGGGCCACCGCCTGGTGGCACGCATCGCCGATACCGAATTGACACCCCAGGCGCGGCAGCAAGTGACCGCGCTGCTCGCCGGCGAGCCGGACCCTAGTCTGGCCGGCATCGCCTCGTGGGCCGACGAACTGCGCGAAAACGATCCCGACCTTGGCAAGCGTTCGGCACGCTGGCACTACGTCAATCTCGGCGAACACGATTGCCGCTACGATCCGCCGCGCGACTGCCCCGATGGCAAGTGCGTAGTTGCTGCACTGCAACAACAGACCGCACTGCTGGCCGACCGCAATCAACCGCGCCAGGTTCGCCAGCAAGCGCTGAAGTTCGTGGTCCATCTGGTAGGCGACATCCACCAACCGATGCATGCCGGCTATGCACACGACAAGGGCGGCAACGATTTCCAGCTGCAATTCGGCGGCAAGGGAACCAACCTGCATTCGCTATGGGACAGCGGCATGATCTATGCGCGCCATCTCAGCGATGACGCCTATCTTGCCGTGTTGTTGCAATTGCCGGCCACGCCAGTGACGGGCGTGCCGGCGGCACTGCCGGATGCGGCCGCCTGGGCGCAGGCATCGTGCCGGATCGCGATTGCACCGGGCGTCTATCCCCGCAAGCATGTGCTGCCAGACAACTATCTCGAGCGCTATCGCCCGCAGGCCGAAGCCCGGCTACGCGTGGCCGGCGATCAACTGGCGGCCCTGCTCAATGCCGTCCTGACCACTCCCTGACAGGCCTGCGGCCCGCCGTTCGATTGCCCAGCGGATAGTCGATGCCCCGTCTGCCTGGCTCGGCTCGATCTATCGCGCCTTGGCTCGCATACGCTGCATGAGTGGCGGGAGGTATCATCCGGCCTCCCGTCGTCCGAAAGGCAAACCCGCATGTCCTTGCTGACACGACTCGTGTGTACGCTCGCGCTCGCCCTGCCCGCGCTGGCCAGCGCGCAGCAGTCGCCGTTGACGGTATTCGCTGCGGCCAGCCTCAAGGAATCGCTGGACGAAGCCGCTGCGGCCTACGAAAAAACCACTGGCACGCCGGTGCGCGTGTCCTACGCGGCCAGTTCGACGCTGGCGCGGCAGATCGAGCAAGGCGCACCGGCCGACGTATTCCTGTCGGCCGACACCGAATGGATGGACTACCTGCAACAGCGCGGCAAGCTGCAACCCCGGCAGCGCCGCGATCTGCTCGGCAACACCTTGGTGCTGATCGCGCCGGTCGCCAGCCAGGTGCGGGTGGATCCGGCCGCGCCTGGCGCGCTCGCGCTCGCCCTCGGCAACGGCGGGCGGCTGGCGATCGGACAGAGCAACAGCGTGCCGGCGGGCAAATATGCGGCCGAATCGCTGCGCACGCTGGGCCAGTGGGACAGCGTGAGCGGCCGCCTGGCCGAGGCCGACAGCGTGCGCTCGGCGCTGATGCTGGTGGCACGCGGCGAAGCGCCGCTGGGCATCGTGTATGGCTCCGACGCGCGCGCCGAGCCGAAGGTACGCGTCGTCGCCACCTTCCCTGCCGACAGCCACGACCCGATCGTCTATCCGGTCGCCGTGATCGCGCCCGGCAAGCATCCACAGGCACCGGCTTTCGTACAGTGGCTCGACGGTGCGACGGCCAGCGCCATCTTCTTGCGCCGCGGCTTCTCGCTCCAGCCCTGAGGTCCGCATCTTGGCCTTCACCCCTGAGGAACTCACCGCCATCGCGCTCAGCGTGAAAGTGGCGGTGGTTGCCGCGATCGCCAGCCTGCCGTTCGGCGTCGCCTGCGGTTGGGTGCTGGCGCGGCGGCACTTCCCGGGCAAGGCCTTGTTCGACGCATTGCTGTATCTGCCGCTGGTGATGCCGCCGGTGATCACCGGCTATGCGCTGCTGATGCTGTTCGGCACCCAGGGGCCGATCGGGGCCTGGCTGCTGGAGCACCTGGGATTCCAGTTCGCCTTCCGCTGGACCGGCGCGGCGCTGGCCTGCGC
>JAATFS010000258.1 GCA_015655035.1 Lysobacterales bacterium
TCTGGAGAGGTCGGCTCGCCGAGGGCGGTGTCGATCACGGCAGGCTGGATGGGGGTGTTGCAGCTCGCGCGCAGGTGGCGGGCTTGCAGTTCGCAGGTCGGGACGATGCGCAGGCCGACGCGCAGCGTCATGCGGAGGTTGCCGCCCGGGGCGGCGGCGCAGCTGGCATTGGGGACCAGCAAGCTCAGCGCCAGCAACAGCAGTGGGGAGCGCGGGGGGCGGGGCATCGGGATCGGCTGGGAGGGCGATATGAGGGTATCGGCATGCTGTCCAGGAACTTGACCGCGTGCATCCTTGGCACGACCCCGTTCAGATCCGTCGCAAATCGGCGATAATCCTGGGATGAGCGTCAATATCAAAACCAAGCAGGAAATCGAACTGATGCGCGTGGCCGGCCGATTGGCCGCCGAGGTGCTCGACGTGGTCGCCCCGCATGTGAAGCCGGGTGTGTCCACCGCCGAGCTCGACCGCATCTGTCATGAGCATATCGTCAACGTGCAGCACACCGTGCCGGCCAACGTCGGTTACCGGGGGTTCCCCAAGTGCGTGTGCACCTCGGTCAATAACGTCATCTGCCATGGCATTCCCAACGATGCCAAGGTGTTGAAGGACGGGGACATCGTCAACATCGACGTCACCGTGATCAAGGATGGCTGGCACGGCGATACCAGTCGCATGTACTACGTGGGCACGCCGTCGGTAATGGCGCGCCGGCTGGTGGAAGTCACCCGCGAGGCGATGTGGCGCGGTATCCGTGCGGTAAAGCCCGGCGCGACCCTGGGCGATGTCGGCCATGCGATCCAGCAATACGCCGAGTCCGAGCGCTTCAGCGTCGTGCGCGAGTATTGCGGCCATGGCATCGGCAAGGTCTACCACGACGAGCCGCAGGTGCTGCATTACGGGCGTCCGAACGAAGGCCTGGTGCTGAAGCCGGGCATGACCTTCACCATCGAGCCGATGATCAACGAAGGCACGCGCTATACCCGGGTGCTGCCGGATGGCTGGACCGTGGTGACCAAGGATCGCAAGCTGTCGGCGCAGTGGGAGCACATGATCGCCGTCACCGATGATGGCGTGGACGTGCTGACGTTGTCGCCAAACGATCCCGCCCACGCGTGAGCAACCCGTCGGCGGACATCCCTGAGCCGGGTGTCGCCGGCGACGCTGAATGGGCGGCGCAGGCGCGGCAGGTGCTGGCCAGTGTCGACCTGCGGTTGTGTCGGCGCTTCGATCAGGTCGATGACATCGAACGTTTGCTGGCGCTGCGCGCGCGCGCGGTCGACCAGCTGATCCGCGATGGCTGGCGCCGTTGCATCCCCGCAGGCGCCGGTTTGTCGGTGCATGCGGTGGGAGGCTATGGTCGCGGCGAGCTGTTCCCGCGCTCGGACGTGGACGTACTGGTGCTGGGCGACTCGGAGCAGCAGCAACGCCATGAACAGGCGTTGGCACGTCTGTTCGCGCTGCTGTGGGATGCGGGACTGCCGGTCAGCCATGCCGTGCGCTCGGCTTCGCAGTGCACGTTGGCGGCGCAGGACCAGACGGTGCTGACCGCGCTGATCGAATCGCGCCCGCTGGTAGCCGATGCCGGCGCTCGCGCCGCGCTGGCGGCGGCGATCTCGATCGAACGGGTATGGCCGCCGCGCGCGTTCTTTCTGGCCAAGCGCGAGGAACTGCAAACGCGACACCAGCGTTTCGGCGATACCGCCGACAACCTGGAGCCGGACATCAAGGACGGCCCTGGCGGTCTGCGCGACCTGCAAACGCTGGGCTGGATGGCATTGCGCGCATTCGGCGTGCACAACCTGGAGGCGCTGGTCGGGCTCGGTCACGTGGGCGCCGACGAAGCGGCCGCGCTGCGGCGCGAGCGCAACGAACTGGCGCGGCTGCGCTTTGGCCTGCACCTGGTTGCCAACCGGCCGGAAGAGCGGCTGCGCTTCGATTACCAGAAGACCCTGGCCGAACGCCTGGGGTTTGCCGACGATGCGGAGAGCCTGGGCGTCGAGAAGATGATGCAACGCTTCTATCGCAGCGCGGCGATCGTGCGCCGGATCAGTGATCGGCTGTTGCAGCGTTTCGAGGAACAGTTCGACGGCGAGGCGGTGCCGCAGCCGCTGGGCGATGGATTTTCGCTGCGTCGTGGCTACCTCGCGGCGGATGCGCCGGACTGGCCGCGTGGCGAGGTGGAGCAGGTGTTCGCCTTGTTCGCCAGCTGGGCGGCGCACCGGGAGGTGAGCGGCCTGCATTCGTTGACCGCGCGGGCATTGGCAGAGGTGCTGCCATCGCTGCCGGCCTATGCCGAAGCCACGCCGCAGGCGCGCGAACGCTTCATGGCGCTGCTGCGTGGGCCGCGCGCGGTGGAGACCATCAACCGCATGGCGCGCCTGGGCGTGCTGGGGCAGTGGATCCCTGCCTTCGCGAAAGTGTCCGGGCGCATGCAGTTCGACCTGTTCCACGTCTATACCGTGGACCAGCACACCTTGATGGTGTTGAAGAACCTGGCGTTGTTCGCCAATGGTCGCGCCGACGAACGCTTTTCGATCACGAACGAAGTCTGGCCGCGCTTGCGCAAGCCCGAATTGCTGCTGCTGGCCGGGCTGTTCCACGATATCGCCAAGGGCCGTGGCGGCGACCATTCCGAGCTGGGCGCGGTGGATGCGCGCGTGTTCTGCCAGGCGCACAGGCTCAGCGATGCCGATACCGAGCTGGTGGCATGGCTGGTGGAGCAGCATCTGCGGATGTCGGTGACGGCACAGAAGCAGGACATTTCCGATCCGGAGGTGATCCATCGTTTCGCGTCGCTGGCCGCTACGCGCGAACGCCTGGATTATCTATATCTATTGACCTGCGCCGATATCGCCGGCACCAGTCCCAAGCTGTGGAACGCGTGGAAGGACCGGTTGCTGGCCGATCTGTATTTCGCCGCGCGCCGCGCGCTGCGCGAAGGGCTGGAACATCCGGTGCCGCTAGAAGAGCGCTTGCGCGAGGCGCGCGAGTCGACCCGCGTGCTGATGCACATTCTGGGCTATGACGATGCCACCATCGAGCGCCAGTTCGCCGGCATGCCGGACGAGAGCTTCCTGCGCTTCAGGCCCGAGCAACTGGCGTGGCAGGCGGCGGCGCTGATCGAGGTGGAGCTCGGCCAGACCTTGGTGAAGACGCGCCGCGCCGCGCCCGACAACGAGGCGCTGGAAGTGTTCGTCTACTCGCCCGACCGCGACGGCCTGTTTGCCGCGATCGTGATGACGCTCGACCGCAAAGGCTATGGCATCCATCGCGCACGCGTGCTGGACGCCCCCAATGGCGCGATCTTCGATACCTTCGAGGTGCTGCCCACCGACAGTCATGCCGAATCCGATCCGGTTCGGCTTGCGGCCGCATTGCGCGAAGTCCTGGCTGGCGACCTGCAATGCGTGCGTCCCTCGCGGCGGGTGGTGCCACGGCAGCTCAGGCATTTCCGCTTCGCTCCGCGCATCTCCTTCAGCGAGAGCGCGAATGGCAGGCGCACCCGATTGAGCATGGTTGCACCCGACCGCCCCGGGTTGCTGGCCGACGTTGCCCAGGTCTTGCGCGGCCACCACCTTCGGGTGCACGACGCACGCATCGGCACCTTCGGCGAGCGCGCCGAGGACCAGTTCCAGATTACCGACGAGCACGACCAGCCGTTGCCCGAAACTTCCCGTCAGGCCCTGCGCGATGCGCTGGCTGCCTGCCTCGACCCCCAGTAGAACCGGAGACCCCCCATGGCCACCAAGCCCGCATCCAAGAAGATCGCCCCCAAGCCGGCGGCGAGCAAGAAGACCGTCAGCAAGAAGACCGCCGTTGCTGCGGCGGACGAGCTCAAGCTCAGCGTCGAAAGCGCATTCGAGCGCCGCGCCGCGCTCACCCTCGACGAGATAGAAGGTTCCACCCGCCCGATCGTCAATCGCGTGATCGATGGCCTGGAGCGCGGCGAGTTCCGTGTCGCCGAGCCGGATGGCCAGGGCGGCTGGAAGGTCAATGAATGGCTGAAGAAGGCGGTGCTGCTGTACTTCCGCGTCAACGACATGGCGGTGGTCGATGCACAGCCGGCGCCGTTCTGGGACAAGGTGGAATCGCGCTTTGCCGGATACAACGAAGCCGAGTTCCGCAAGGCTGGCGTACGGGTGGTGCCGGGTGCGATCGCGCGCCGTGGCAGCTACTTCGGCAAGGATGTGGTGCTGATGCCCAGCTTCACCAATATCGGTGCGTACGTCGACGAGGGCACCATGGTCGATACCTGGGCCACCGTGGGTTCGTGCGCGCAGATCGGCAAGCACTGCCACCTGTCCGGTGGCGCCGGCATCGGCGGCGTTCTGGAGCCGCTGCAGGCCTCGCCAACGATCATCGAGGACCATTGCTTCATCGGCGCGCGCTCGGAAGTGGTCGAAGGCGTGGTGGTCGGCCACCACAGCGTGATCGGCATGGGCGTGTTCCTGGGCCAGAGCACCCGCATCTACAACCGCGCCACCGGTGAGATCAGCTATGGCTACGTGCCGCCGTATAGCGTGGTGGTGTCCGGCCAGCTGCCGTCCAAGGACGGTTCGCACTCGCTGTACTGTGCGGTGATCGTCAAGCAGGTCGATGCAAAGACCCGCAGCAAGACCAGTGTCAACGACCTGTTGCGTGGCCTGGCGGACTGACCCGCCGAGCCCGGCGACACGGCGCAGACAAGCGGCATCGGCGGCGATAGCGGGCGCGTCGCCATTGCCTGGCTGGGCCGTATGCCGGACTGCCATTCCGGCGCGTTGCCCTGCGTGGCGACGCGCCGATCCCGAGGCTTGCCGCAGGTTGCTGCGGCGTCCCGGCTCATCCTCGGTGAGGGATGCGCCTTGAATCCTGCATTTCCGGATATTCGCTGATGACCACGATCTACGGCCTCAAGAACTGCGACACCTGCAAGAAGGCTACCAAGTGGCTGGATCGCTTCGGTATCGCGCATACCTTCGTCGACTATCGCGAGCACAAACCCGAGCCGGAGACGCTGCTGGCATGGGCAGGCGAGGCGGGGGGCTTCGCCGCGCTGGTCAACAAGTCCTCCACCACCTGGCGGCAACTGCCGGACAACCGCAAAGCGGCCGCCAGCGATGCCGAGTGGAAATTGTTGCTGCGCGAGTATCCGCAGCTGATCCGGCGTCCGGTGGTGGTGCTGGATGATGGCCGTTTCAGCCAGGGCTTTTCCGACAACGGCTTCAAGAAGCTATTCGGCGTAGGCTGAGTAGCGATCCTGCCTGTAACGGCGAGCCATTCCCCCCGAATCGAGATTGCGACCGAAAGCATGAGCGACGTTCTAGACCTGACCTGCGACCTGATCGCCCGGCCTTCGGTGACCCCGGACGATGCCGGCTGCCAGCGGCTGATCGCCGAGCGCCTGGCCGCGGCGGGCTTTACCTGCGAGCATCTGCGCCTGGGCGAGGTCGACAACCTCTGGGCCACGCATGGCAGCGGGCAGCCGGTGCTGGTGTTGTTGGGTCATACCGACGTGGTGCCGTCCGGCCCGGCCGAGGCCTGGAGTAGCGATCCATTCGTGCCACAGGTGCGCGATGGCGTGCTGTACGGACGCGGCGCTGCCGATATGAAAGGCAGCGTGGCCGCCTTCGTGGTCGCGGCCGAGCAGTTCGTCGCGGCGCAACCGCAGCACGTAGGTACCTTGGCATTGCTGCTGACCTCGGACGAGGAAGGCGATGCCATCGATGGCGTGCGCCGTGTCGCCACGCTGTTGCGCGAGCGCGGGCAGGCGATCGATTGGTGCATCACTGGCGAGCCGTCGTCCACCGAGGCACTGGGCGACCTGCTGCGGGTGGGGCGCCGTGGCAGCCTTTCCGGGTATCTCACGGTCAAGGGCGTGCAGGGCCATGTCGCCTATCCGCACAAGGCGCGCAATCCGATCCATCTGGTGGCCCCTGCGTTGGCCGAGCTGAGTGCACGCCATTGGGATGACGGTTACGAGCGCTTCCCGCCGACCAGCCTGCAGATATCCAACCTGCATGCCGGTACCGGTGCGAACAACGTGATCCCTGGCGAACTTCAGGCGGCCTTCAACCTGCGCTACAACCCGCATTGGGACGCGCCGAGGCTGGAGGCCGAAATCCAGGCGTTGCTGGACCGGCACGGTCTGGATTACGCGCTGCGCTGGCATCGCAGTGGCGAGCCGTTCTACACCCCGGAAGGGCGCCTGCGCAGCGTGGCGCGCGAGGTGTTGGCCGGGTTCGGCGGCGCCCAGCCGGAAGAAAGTACCGGCGGCGGCACCTCCGATGCCCGTTTCATCGCGCCGCTGGGGGCGCAATGCATCGAAGTGGGGCCGGTCAATGCCAGCATCCACCAAGTGGACGAACATGTGCGCGTGGCCGATCTGGAGGCGTTGCCAGGGCTGTACCGGCAACTGGTCGAAAGGTTGCTCGCGTAACAGTTGCAAAGGCCGGGGCGGGCGCGGTAACGTCGAGCCATGCACTTTTCCTCGACCCACGTCGCCAACGCCAATAACCGCAACGACAATGCGGTGAATAACCGTGCGCGACCGATGTGGGTCTGCGACTAGGCGAAGCAACAAACAAGCGCCCAGTGACCAGAAACCCGCATCGGCCGATGCGGGTTTTTTGTTGTCTGGGGCGGCGGTTCAATGTGTGTCAACCCTCTCAGGAGTTTTCCCCATGTGTTCCATCTTCGGTATTTTCGGTCTGCAAGCGGGTGACGATCTAAGCCTGCTGCGACGCCAGGCACTTGAGTGCTCGCA
>JAATFS010000305.1 GCA_015655035.1 Lysobacterales bacterium
CTTCCCCGCCGGGAAAGAGGCGCGGAGGCCCGACTCAGAGGCGCTTGAACACCAGCGTGCCGTTGGTACCGCCGAAGCCGAAGCCGTTGGACATCGCCACGTCGATCTTCTTCTCGCGCGCGACGTTCGGCACGTAGTCGAGATCGCAGCCTTCGCTCGGCTCTTCCAGGTTGATCGTCGGCGGGATGATGCCGGTGTGGATCGCCATCACCGAGAAGATCGCTTCCACGCCACCGGCCGCGCCGAGCAGGTGCCCGGTCATCGATTTGGTGGAGCTGATCATCGCCTTGTAGGCATGGTCGCCGAGCGCGCGCTTCATAGCCAGGGTCTCGGCGAGGTCGCCGAGCGGGGTCGAGGTGCCGTGCGCGTTGAGATAATCGATCTGTTCGGGATTGAGCTTGGCGTCCTTGATCGCAGCCGCCATGCTGCGCGCGGCGCCTTCGCCATCCTCGCTCGGCGCAGTCATGTGGTAGGCGTCGGAACTGGCCCCGAAACCGACCAGCTCGGCGTAGATCCGCGCCCCACGCGCCTTGGCGTGTTCGTACTCTTCCAGCACCAGCACGCCGGCACCGTCGCCGAGCACGAAGCCATCGCGCTGCTTGTCCCACGGGCGCGACGCACGCGTCGGATCGTCGTTGCGGGTGGACATCGCCTTCATCGAGCAGAAACCACCCACCGAGGTCGGTGACGAACCGCGTTCGGCGCCGCCGGCCAGCATCACGTCGGCATCGCCGTGCTGGATCATGCGCAGCGCGGTGCCGATCGAATGGTTGGACGTGGCGCATGCCGAGACCGCCGAGAACGTCGGCCCCTTGAGGCCGCGGATCAGGCTTACCTGGCCCGGCAACATGTTGATGATGGTGCTGGGTACGTAGAACGGCGAGATCTTGCGCGCGCCGCCCTCGTGAAATTTGATGGTCTGCTCTTCGATGCCGAGCAGGCCGCCGATGCCCGAACCAAGGATGGCACCGATACGCTCGGCATTGCCCTCGTTGATTTCCAGGCCGGAATCGTCCAGCGCCATGAACGAGGCACCGACGCCGTAGTGGATGAACGAATCCATCTTCTTCGCGTCCTTGGAGGACACGAACGTGGTGGGATCGAAATCCTTGATCTCGCCGGCAATCCTGGTGGTGAACTGCGATGCATCGATCTGCGTGATCGGGCCGATCCCCGAACGCCCATGAATGATGCCATCCCAACTGGTGGCCAGATCATTGCCCAGCGGGGACACCATGCCCATGCCGGTAACGACAACGCGACGACTCATTAGCAGATCTCCTCACCCTGGGACATGCCAGTGGCGCTTGCAGAAAACAGGGGTGACGCATGCAAAAACACAGGGCCGCATCAGCGGCCCCATGGATTTCTGACGCAACTGGCAGCCAAGGCTCGCCGCTGCGGTCAGGAACGACGCATCAGCTCTTGACGTGAGCCGTGACGTAGTCGATGGCCTGCTGGACCGAGGTGATCTTCTCCGCCTCTTCGTCCGGAATTTCGCATTCGAACTCTTCTTCCAGCGCCATCACCAGCTCAACGGTGTCCAGCGAGTCGGCACCCAGGTCATCGACGAACGATGCGCTGTTGGTGACTTCCTCTTCCTTGACGCCGAGTTGCTCGACGACGATTTTCTTGACGCGTTCTTCGATGGTGCTCATTAGGATCTCGCTCCAGATGGAGTAGTGGTGGTTCAAAAACGCCATCGGGCTGCGATGGCCGCGTTGGATAGTGTAGTGGAAAGCACCCCAGGCTTGTATTGCAACACAAACCCAGGCCGATCAGCCACTTAGGCGCAGTCCCTGCGCCTCACGCCTATGGCATGTACATGCCGCCGTTGACGTGCAACGTCTCGCCGGTGATGTAGCGCGCCGACGGACTGGCCAGAAAGGCCACCGCCTGCGCGATGTCGGACGGCTCGCCCAGGTGGCCGAGCGCGATCTGCCCGAGCAGCGCGTTGCGCGACTCCTCCGGCAGTGCCTTGGTCATATCGGTGTCGATGAAGCCGGGCGCGACCACGTTGACGGTGATCCCACGCGAGCCGATTTCCTTGGCCAGCGACTTGGAGAAGGCGATGATCCCGGCCTTGGCCGCCGCGTAGTTGGCCTGGCCCGGGTTGCCGGTGACCCCGACCACCGAGGCGATGCTGATGATACGGCCCTTGCGCGCCTTCATCATCCCGCGCAATACCGCCTTGCTGGCGCGGAACACGCTGGTCAGGTTGGTGTCCAGGATCGCTTGCCACTCCTCTTCCTTCATCCGCAACAACAGGTTGTCGCGGGTGATGCCGGCATTGTTGACCAGGATCGACACTGCGCCGAATTCCTTGGCGATCGCGTCGATCACCCCCTCGACCGCCGCGACGTCGGTGACGTCCAGCTTGCGGCCGTGACCACCGGCGCCGGCCAGGCGCTCGCCGATCGCCTGGGCACCGGCATCAGAGGTGGCGGTGCCGATCACCGTGGCGCCCTGGGCGGCCAACTGGTCGGCAATGGCAGCACCGATGCCGCGACTGGCGCCGGTGACCAGCGCGATTTCACCCTGCAGGGGCTTGCTCATGATTCTGTTCCTCGATTACGGATGGCGCGACGGCATCGCCGCCATGGACGGACGCGGGCCACGCCCGCGCCGTGGCGGGTCGATCAGCGCCCCCATTCAGCCAGCGCCGCGCCAAACTCGGCGGGCGTGCCCAGCGGGCGCGCTTCCAGCGATTTGTCGATGCGCTTGGTCAGGCCGGTCAACACCTTGCCCGGGCCGCACTCGGCGATCCGGGTGATGCCCCGCGCGACCAACCCTTGCACGCAACCCGTCCATTGCACCGGCAGGTAGAGCTGCTCCACCAGCGCCTGCCGGATCGCAGCGATGCCGTCGTGCGCCTGGGCGTCGACGTTCTGCACCACCGCAATCTTCGGCGCCTGCCAGTCCATGCCAGCCATCGCCTCGCCAAGACGGTTGGCCGCCTCGCGCATCAGCGGGGTATGCGACGGCACACTGACCGCCAGTTTCACTGCCTTGCGCACGCCGCGCTCGGCCAGCAGCGCCAGCGCGCGATCCACCGCGGCGGCGTCGCCGCCGATCACCACTTGACCGGGCGAATTGAAGTTGGCCGGGACCACTACCTGGCTGCCGGAGGCCTGCTCGCAGACCTCCTGCACCACCGCATCCTCGGCGCCCAGCACCGCCGCCATCGCACCGACGCCGGTCGGCGCCGCTTGCTGCATCAACTGGCCGCGCAGGCGCACCAGATGCGCGCCGTCGTGCAGCGACAGTGCGCCGGAAGCCACCAGCGCGGTGTACTCGCCCAGGCTATGCCCGGCCAACAGTGCCGGTGACCGCCCTTGCTGCGCATGCCACAGACGCCACACCGCCACGCCCGCAGCCAGCAACGCCGGCTGGGTGAATTCGGTGCGATTGAGCAACTCTTCGGGTCCACCCTGGGACAGCGCCCACAGGTCCGTACCGGCGCCATCGGAGGCCTCGGTAAAGGTGTCGCGGATTTCCGGATGCAGTTCCGCCAGTTCGGCAAGCATCCCCAGAGACTGGGAACCCTGGCCGGGAAACACGAAGGCAAGTGTGGATTCGGTCACGCGTTCAGCTACCTGCGAAAAACGAGCGGGGATGATACGTGCGAAATCGTCCTGGCGTCTGTACTGGCGCGTATGCATGCCGCCGCCCAAGGCGGGCAACGCACGCGAAATCCCATATTGACGCCATCATTCCCCCGCTCAGACCCGCAACGTCGCCAGGTGAATCGCCAGGATCGACACCCCCGCCGCCCGCCTCGAATACCCCAGGCTCAGGCTGAAGCGGGCCAGCTGGCGCAAGCGCCCGGACACCGCATGGGCATGCGCCAGCACCGAAGCGCGCTCATCGCCCAGCCCTTTGGTCAGCAGTGCTTGCAGCACCCCGGGCCGATGACGGTAATACTTGGCCACGCCATAGGCGAACATCAACCAGTCACGCGCCTGGGCCTGCGTCAGATCCATCACCTCGAGCGGATCCTCCTCGAAATCGATGAATCCGATCGCCCGACCGTCATAGGTCATGTTGCGCGGCAACGGTTGCCCAAAATAGGCGCCATTGCGATGCGCCTGCTCGATCGCTCGCATTGCCAGCACCACCAGCTCGTCGCACCCGCCTTCATCGGCCGCACGCAGGCAACTGGCCAGCGACGGGCCGTTGTCGCACAGCACAAGCGTCGCGCGCCCGCTGCCGATCACCTCAGGCACATTGACGTCCTGGGCTTTGAGTTCAGCCAGGCGACGCATTTCTACATCGCGCGCGGCATCGCCGCCGCGATGCGGCGGTGGACGCAGTGCATCCAACTGGAAACGACGGGAAATCCAGGTAAGCACAGCCGACGCCAATGCACGGCCACCGGGCCCGTACTGCTTGAGCCAGGCACGCTGTCCGTGCAGGACGATGGGTTCAGCCATGACTAAAGCCCTCCACTGATACCCGCGAACCGATGTCCGCCAGGCGGCGGGTCACACGTGAACCCTCGCCGCAATCAATAGCGCAGCAGCGCAGAGCCCCAGGTGAAACCGCCACCGAAGGCTTCCAGCAGCAACAACTGGCCACGTTGCACGCGCCCGGAGCGTACGGCTTCGTCCAACGCCAGCGGCACCGACGCAGAAGAGGTGTTGCCGTGCTTGTCGACGGTGACCACGACTTGATCCATCGACATATCCAACCGCTTGGCGGTCGCCTCGATGATGCGCAGATTGGCCTGGTGCGGGATCAACCAGTCCAGGTCGTCCTTGCTCAAGCCATTGGACTGCAGGGTCTCGTCGACCACCGAATCCAGCGCCTTGACCGCGTACTTGAACACGTCGTTGCCCTTCATCAACAAGGAGCCGCCGCCGTTCTTGCCTTCGCCGAAGCCGACCGACACGCCCACCGGATCCCACAGCAGTTCTTTCTTGCTGCCATCGGCATGCAGGTGGGTGCTGAGGATGCCGGTTTCGGTGTCGGCCTTGAGCACCACCGCGCCGGCACCATCGCCGAACAGCACGCACGTGGTGCGATCGTTCCAGTCGACGATACGGGTCAGGGTTTCGGCACCAACCACCAATACGGTCTTTGCATCGCCGGAGCGGACGAACTTGTCGGCCACGCTCAACGCATAGATGAAGCCAGAACAGGCCGCATTGACGTCGAACGCGCCACAACCGAGCGCACCCAGCCGCGCCTGCAACAGACAGGCCGTGGACGGGAAGATCAGGTCCGGTGTCGTGGTACCGACGACGATGAGATCGATGTCGGACGCAACCACGCCCGCCGCCTCCATCGCCTTGAGCGAAGCGAAATAGGCCAGGTCGCTGGTGGTCTGGTCTTCCGCAGCGATATGACGCTCGCGGATGCCGGTACGCGAACGGATCCATTCGTCGCTGGTGTCGACCATCTGCGCAAGATCGTCGTTGGTCAACACCTTTTCGGGCAAATAGCTACCCGTGCCCGCGATCCTGGAATAGATCCGCTTGCTCATGCCATTTCCTGTTGCAGGAGCCGCGCGAGAACGGCAGCTCCGGATGAATCGGGCGCCACCTGCCGCTCGCCCGAGCGGCAGGTGCCACGGATCAGTCTTGTTCGACTGCCGAGGTCTTGGTTGCGATGACCTTCTTGCCGCGGTAGTAGCCGTCGGCGGTCACGTGGTGACGCAGATGCACCTCACCGCTGGTCGGATCGGTCGACAGCTGCTTGGCGGTAAGGGCGTCGTGCGAACGGCGCTGGCCGCGACGGGACGGGGTGACTCGGGATTTCTGCACAGCCATGGGATTGCTCCAAACTCAGTTCGATTACGTCGTCGTGTGGTCGTAGCGCAGGACGCTGCACGCCCGGCACTGACTTTCTCTATCCGCCCAACCGCGCGGTTATTGCTTCTTCAACGCCGCCAGCGCCGCAAACGGGCTGGCCTTGTCCAATTCTTCCTCGGTCGCCGGCCAATCAGCCGCGATCAACTCGCTGCCCGGAGCCACCGGCACTACCGGCACCGCCAACACCAGCTCATCCTCGACCAGATCCTTCGAACGCAACATCCCGTCCTCCGGAACCAGCAGCGCCTCGTACTCTTCCGGCAACGCGGCCTCCTCGGCCTCGTCGCGGATCAGGCCCAGGCGCTGAACCATCGTTACCGGCAGCAGAAAACGCTGCAGGCTGCGCTGGCATTCCAGCGGCAGCTCGGTATCGATGCGCAACTCGACGTAGGACACCTGCAGCACGTCGTCCCGATCGAATTGCAGCGAGTAGCTGCATTCGCCTTCGGTATCGACAAGACTGCCGCTTAGCCGGGTCATCGCAGCCAGCGGAATCCGGCCGTCGAAGCGTCTGCGCGCTGCAACCATCCGCCAAGCATCCAGCATTTCGGGCACGTTTGCGGACATAAGCCGCAGAATGTTAAGGATCAGTAGGCCCGCTGTCAAATCCGGCCACGCCACCGGCGGCAGACACCTGGTCCGTGTCAGACTTTAGCGCCTCTCCTTACCGGACCCATGATGCCACGCTTACTGCTGGCCTCCACCTCAACCTATCGCCGCGAGCTGCTGCAACGCCTGCGACTGGACTTCGACACCGCCCGCCCTGAAGTCGATGAACGGCCGCAGCCGGGAGAAGCGCCCGCCGCGCTGGCACGCCGATTGGCCCAGGCCAAGGCCGCAGCCGTGGCCC
>JAATFS010000308.1 GCA_015655035.1 Lysobacterales bacterium
CATGATCAGCACCACGCCCGACACGAACAGCCAGAAGCTGAGCGAGTTCAGGAACGGAAAGGCCACATCGCGCGCGCCAATCTGCAACGGCACCACGATGTTGAGCAAGCCGGTCATGAACGGCATGGCCATGAAGAAGATCATGATCACGCCGTGCGCGGTGAAGATCTGGTCGTAGTGGTGCGGTGGCAGGAAGCCCTCGCTGCCACCATGCGCAACCGCCAGCTGGGCACGCATCATCACCGCATCGGCGAAGCCGCGCAGCAACATGACCAGCGCCACGACGATGTACATCACGCCAATCTTCTTGTGGTCGACCGAGGTCAGCCACTCACGCCACAGCCAGCCCCACAATTTGAAATAGGTCATTGCCCCCAGGACCGCAGCGCCGCCAAGCGCGACCGCGACCAAGGTGAGCATGACGATCGGTTCCTGGTAGGGAACCGCTTCGAGCGAAAGTTTGCCCAGCATCACTTGTCTCCAGAGGTGCACATGGCAACCGGCTCCGCGCCCGTCGCCTGATGGTCTTCGTGGCCTTCCATGCGGTGGCCCTTGCCCATCATGTATTTGTCGATCAGCGACTTGAACATGTCGCCCTGCACCGACGAGAAGTAGGTGACCGGATAGTCATGGTGATCGTTGCGGTTGGCCGACAGCGCCTGGTACTCGGCGGCCTGCAACGACTGCGGCGAGGCCTTGACCTTGGCCACCCAGGCGTCGAACCCGGCCTGGTCGGTCGTGGCATGCGCGATGAAGTTCATCTTCGAGAAGCCATGGCCGCTGTAGTTCGCCGAGATACCGGGGAACGCGCCGGCCTCGTTGGCGATCAGGTGCAGCTTGGTCTCCATGCCGGCCATCGCATAGATCTGCGTGCCCAGCTGCGGAATGAAGAACGAGTTCATCACGGTGTCGGAGGTGATCTTGAAGTTCACCGGCGTATTCACCGGGAACGCGATCTCGTTGACCGTGGCGATGCCCTGCTCCGGATAGATGAACAGCCACTTCCAATCCATCGCCACCGCTTCGATGGTGATCGGCTTGACGTCGGACTGCAGCGGCTTGTACGGATCCAGCGCGTGCGAGGAGCGCCAAGTCAGCACGGCCAGCACCAGGATGATCAGGCACGGGATCGACCACACGACCACTTCGATCGCGGTGGAGTGCGACCAATTCGGTTCGTAGCGGGCCTTGGTGTTCGAGGCGCGGTACTTCCAGGCAAAGACCAGGGTCATCACGATCACCGGGATGACAACCAGCAGCATCAGCACCACGGCGGTGATCAGCAGGGTTTTTTCATCCTGGCCGACTTGGCCTTTCGGATTGAGAATGGCCGAATTGCACCCTGCCAGCAGCAGAAAGGGCAACAGCAGACCTGGACGAAGTGCACGCCCGAGATGTTTCAATGGAATCATCGGTCGATCCAAATACGAGGGAGCGCCAGCTACACCTGCTTCACGTCACGACGGACAAGCCCACAAGCATCGCAAGCCGTTGCGGGCGAGCGGGCTACACGGACCGAAGACACATGGCTAGCAACGCGCATTTTATTCCGTGCTGCACCTGCACGAAACCCGTAGACAATGATTCAACACAATAATTGTTCGTAGCGATGTGCGACATGTTGTCGCAGGGCACCAACCACGGGGACCAAGCCCTGACCCGTGCAGGGAAAGTGTCGAACCGCCTGCTCGATCGCACGCCCCGGAATGCGCGGCAGCCAGTTTTTTGACGCCACACAAAGCAATCGGGCCGACCGTATAGCGGCCGGCCCAATGCCGAATCGATGGTGCCGGAAATAGGAATCGAACCTACGACCTACGCATTACGAATGCGCCGCTCTACCAACTGAGCTATTCCGGCGGAGCCGCGAATTCTAGGGTGTGGTGGCCCATTCGGTCAATTGACCAGACGCAGGCGCAATTCCTTGGGCAGCGCGAACACCATCGACTCCGGCTCGCCCGACAGCTCCGAGACGCCGGAAGCGCCCAGTTCGTGCAGCCGGGCGATCACGCCGTCGACCAGCACCTGCGGCGCCGAGGCCCCGGCGGTGAGTCCGATCCGGCGCTTGCCGGCCACCCAGGCCGGGTTGATTTCGCTGGCATTGTCGATCAGATAGGACTCGACGCCGTCGCGCCGGGCCAGCTCGCTGAGCCGGTTGGAGTTGGAGCTGTTGGGCGAGCCCACCACCAGCACCAGGTCGCATTCGCGAGCGAGGTCGCGCACCGCGTCCTGGCGGTTCTGGGTGGCGTAGCAGATATCGTCGTTCTTCGGCCCCTGCAACGCCGGATAGCGCTGGCGCAGCGCATCGATGATGCCGCGGGTGTCGTCTACCGACAATGTGGTCTGGGTGGTGTACGCCAGGTTCTCCGGCTGCACCACCTCCAGGGTGGAGACGTCGTCGACGTCCTCGACCAGATAGATCCGGCCGAGCCCGCGCTCGCGGCTCCACTGCCCCATCGTGCCCTCGACCTCCGGATGGCCGGCGTGCCCGATCAGCACCACGTCACGGCCAGCGCGGCAATGCCGGGCCACCTCGAAATGGACCTTGGTCACCAGCGGACAGGTCGCGTCGAACACCTTCAGGCCGCGCCGGTCGGCTTCCTTGCGCACCGCCTGCGACACGCCGTGGGCACTGAAGATCACCGTCGCATTGTCCGGCACCTCGTCCAGTTCCTCGACGAAAATCGCGCCGCGCTCCTTCAGGTCATCGACCACGAAACGGTTGTGCACGACTTCATGGCGCACATAGATCGGCGCCCCGAGCGTCTCGATCGCGCGCTTGACGATCTCGATCGCACGATCGACGCCGGCGCAAAAGCCACGGGGGTTGGCGAGCAGCACATCCATAGGGGTCTAGATACTCCAGCCTGGTACGGCAGGCCGTTTCGGCAAGGGGGTCGGCACTAGATTATCCCGCTTTTGGCTTGCGCTTGCCGTCGAACAGGCTGAACAACGCAATCCCGACCGCGCCGGCGACGATCGCCGAGTCGGCGATGTTGAAGGCCGGCCAGTAATGCTCACCGACGTACCACTGAATGAAATCGATCACATGCCCATGCACCTGGCGGTCGATCACATTGCCAATCGCACCGCCGATCACCAGCGCATACGGCAGTGCGCTGTGCCATTGCGCACGCGCGGTGCGCGACAGCCAGAACGCCAGCAGGCCGCTGATTCCCACCGCCAGCACGGTGAAGAACCACAGCTGCCAGCCACCGGCATTGCTCAGGAAGCTGAATGCCGCGCCGGTGTTGTAGGTGCGAAACCAGTTCCAGAACCCCTCGATCACCGGCACCGGGGTGTACTCGGGCAGGCTGGACAACACCCAGGCCTTGCTCCACTGGTCCAGGCCGACGATGGCGGCCGACAGCAGCAGCCAGATCAACGCATTGGGTTTGGGGGTCGCAGTCATGACGTAGTCACCTTAGCTGTTCCTTCTCCCGCCGCGCGGGAGAAGGTGCCCGAAGGGCGGATGAGGGCGGATGGGAAACGGCGGATGCACCAGACAGCCCGTATCCGGCGCTGTGCGCCCCCTTCTCCCACGAACGGGAGCAGGAATGGCTAGAACCAGCGGCGATCCTCGCCCGGCCCCTCGATATTGCTCGCGCAGCGGCTGCAGAGTTCCGGGTGCTTCGGATCGGCGCCGATGTCGGCGCGGTGATGCCAGCAACGCACACACTTGGCCTTGGTGGTGGGCTGCGCACTGACGAAGATATCGTCGGTACTGGCCGGCGTGACCGTGACATCGCCGCTGATGAACAGGAAGCGCAGCTCCTCGGCCAGCGGTTGCCAGCGCGCGGCGCTGGCGGCATCGACGGCGACCGTGATCTCCGCTTCCAGCGCCGCGCCGATCACGCCGTTGGCGCGCATCGGCTCCAGCACCTTGGCCACCTGCTCGCGCATGCCCAGCAGCACGTCGAAATCACCGGCCGACAGGGCCGCGTCCGCCGGCAACGGCGCCAGCCCCTCGTACCAGGTAGTGAACAGCACGTTGGCCCGGCGCTCGCCGGGCAGATAGCCCCACAGCTCCTCGGCGGTGAACGTGAGCACTGGCGCGATCCAGCGCACGAAGGCTTCGGCCACGTGGTACATCGCGCTCTGCGCCGAACGCCGGCCGCGCGAATCCTCGGCCATCGTGTACAGCCGGTCCTTGGTCACGTCCAGGTACAGCGAGCCCAGGTCCACGCTGCAGAAATTCAGCAGCGCCTGCACGATCTCGGCGAAGTCGTAGCGCTCGTAGGCGGCCTTGATCTTCTCCTGCAACTCGAACGCGCGATGCACGATCCAGCGGTCCAGCACCACCATTTCCGCCAGCGGCACCAGGTTGGACGCCGGATCGAAGCCGTGCAGGTTACCGAGCAGGAAGCGCGCGGTGTTGCGCAACCGGCGGTAGGCATCGGCATTGCGCTTGAGGATCTCCTGCGACAGCGACATCTCGTTGCTGTAGTCGGCCGAGCCGATCCACAGGCGCAGGATGTCGGCGCCCAGCGTTTTCATGATGTCCTGCGGCTCGATCCCGTTGCCCAGCGACTTGGACATCTTGCGGCCGTGCTCGTCCACGGTGAAGCCGTGGGTCAGGCATTGCCGGTACGGCGCGGCCTTGTCCATCGCCACGCCGGTCAGCAGCGAGGACTGGAACCAGCCACGGTGCTGGTCGGAGCCTTCCAGGTACAGGTCGGCCGGCTTGGGCAGGCCGCGATCGGCCAGCACCGCCTCGTGGGTGACGCCGGAATCGAACCAGACGTCGAGGATGTCGGTGATCTTGTCGTAGTCGGCCGCCTCGTCACCCAGCAGCTCGGTGGCATCCAGGGTGTACCAGACATCGATGCCGTCCTGCTCCACCCGGTCGGCGACCTGGCGCAGCAGCTCGGTGCTGCGCGGGTGCGGCTCGCCGGTTTCGCGGTGGACGAACAATGCGATCGGTACGCCCCAGGTGCGCTGGCGCGAGATGGTCCAGTCCGGACGCCCGTCCACCATGCCGGCGATGCGGGCCTTGCCCCAGGCCGGATACCAATGCACGGTCTCGATCGCGGCCAGCGCGTCGGCGCGCAGATTGGCCTGCTCCATCGAGATGAACCACTGCGGCGTGGCGCGGAATGCGATCGGCGTCTTGTGCCGCCAGCAGTGCGGGTAGCTGTGCTCGACCTTGGCATTGGCCAGCAGCGCCCCGCTGTCGCGCAATGCCTCGATGATCACGTCGTTGGCCTTCCAGATATGCAGGCCGGCCAGCACCGTGTCGCCCAGCGGCGGCGTCGACGGCAGGTACACGCCGCGACCGTCGATCGGATTGATCTGCGCGGCGATGTAGCGTTCAAGAATGCCGTACTGCTTGGAGACCTGGTAATCCTCCTGGCCATGGCCGGGCGCGGTGTGCACCGCGCCGGTACCGTCGTCGTCGGACACGTGCTCGCCGAGCAACAGCGGGATGTCGCGTCCGGCATAGGCCGGGTGCGCCAGCAGCAGGAGTTCCAGCGCCGCGCCCTTGGCATGGCCGTGCACCACGGTGTCGGCGACGCCGTAACGCTGCAATGCCTTGTCCGCCAACGCGGCTGCCAGCACCAGCCAGCGCGGCTGGCCCGCATGCGCCGGGCCTTCGACCAGGACGTAGTCCAGTTCGGCCCCCAGCGTCACCGCCAGCGAGGCGGGAATCGTCCACGGCGTGGTGGTCCAGATCGGCACCGCCACCTCGATGCCCGCCGGCAGCTGCACGCCGAACTTGGCGGCCAGCGCCGCGCCATCGCGCGCGACGTAGGCGATGTCCACCGTCGGCGAGACCTTGTCGGCGTATTCGATCTCGGCCTCGGCCAGCGCCGAGCCGCAATCGAAACACCAGTGCACCGGCTTGACGCCACGGGTCAGGTGGCCGTTGTCGACGACCTTGGCCAGCGCGCGCAGCTCATTGGCCTCGAAGCGGAAGTCCAGCGTCTTGTACGGGTTGTCCCAATCGCCGACCACGCCCAGGCGCTTGAAATCGCGCCGTTGCAGATCGACCTGCTCCTGCGCGTATTCGCGGCACTTCTGCCGGAACTGCGCTGCATCCAGCTTGACCCCGACCTTGCCGTATTTCTTCTCGATCGCGATCTCGATCGGCAGGCCATGGCAATCCCAGCCCGGGATATACGGCGCATCGAAGCCGGCCAGGTACCTGGACTTGACGATGATGTCCTTGAGGATCTTGTTGACCGCATGGCCCAGGTGGATCTGGCCATTGGCGTACGGCGGGCCATCGTGCAGCACGAACAGCGGGCGCCCCTTTGCGTTGGCGCGCAGCTGCGCATACAGCCCCTCGCTCTCCCAGCGGGCCAGCGTGGCCGGCTCGCGCTTGGGCAGGTCGCCGCGCATCGGGAACTCCGTGGCCGGCAGGTGGAGGGTGGCTTTGTAGTCCTGGCTCACGCAGTGGCTCGCAGTCGTTGTTCGGAGAGAATGCGACGCGCATCAGTGGCGTCGCGATGCATCTGCTCGGTCAGCGCCGGCAGATCTGAGAATTTTTCTTCGTCGCGCAGCTTGGCGACGAATTCCACTTCGATATGGCGCCCATAGAGGTCGCCCTGGTAATCGAACAGGTGAGCTTCCAGCAGCGGCTCGACCCCGGCCACGGTCGGCCGGGTGCCGAAGCTGGATACCGATGGCCAGGGCTGCTCGAACACGCCATGTACCCAGGTCGCGTAGATACCCGACAACGCCGGGGTATGCGGGAACCGCAGGTTGGCGGTCGGGAAGCCAAGGGTCCGCCCGAGCTGCTTGCCGCGCACCACCCGGCCACCGATCGCATACGGCCGTCCCAACAGCTCGGTGGCGTGCTCGAACTGCCCGGCCATCAGCAACTCACGCACGCGGGTACTGGAAATTCGCTCGCCGCGCAGGTGCACCGGCTCGATCTCGGCGGCGACGAATCCGGCCTGCGCGCCCAGCCGGCGCAGCAGCTCGATATCACCGGCACGGCGGTGGCCGAAGCGGAACTCCGGGCCGATCCAGACCTCGCGCGCACACAAGCGCTGCACCAGCGCCTGCTGCACGAAATCCTCGGCAGTCATCGCCGACAAGCGCCCGTCGAAACGGATCAGGCCGACGCTGTCGGCGCCGAAGCGGCGCAGCCCTTCGGTCTTGGCGCGCACCAGCGTCAGCCGCGGCGGTGGTTCGGCGCGAGCGAAGAACTCGCGCGGCAATGGCTCGAAGCTCACCGCCACTGCTGCCACCTCCAGCGCGCTCGCGCGCTCGACCGCATGCCGCACCAGCGCCCGGTGACCCAGGTGCAGGCCATCGAAGGCGCCGATGCAGACCACACTTCCGTGCGGGAACAAGGCCCCGCCTTCGACGTTTCTAAAAAGCCTGCTCATTCCCTAATCGGATATCCGGCCCGATGGCCGGCTCATTGCGACATGTAGCCACCAAGTATAGCCGCGCAATTCCCGGTTCAATGCTCGCGCAGGTCACGCGGGCGCAAGCCCAGCCCGACCTGGGCCAGCGCATAGGTCGCGCCCCCGGCGGCCACCAGGCCGAGCAGGCCGCCGATGCGATGCCATTTGTCCATGGTGGTGAAGTCCGGCAGCCAATGCAGGCCAGTACCGACCACCGCCGCCATCAGCGCACATGAGGCCAGCAAGCGCAGCAGGAACCGGGTCCACCCCGGCTTGTGCTGGTAGACGCCGGACCGGCGCAGCCAGTACCACAACAGGCCCAGGTTGATGTAGCTGGCCAGCGCACTGGCCAGGCCCAGTGCCAGGTGCAGGCCCGGGGTGCGCTTGAGCGCTTCCATTACCCCCAGCGCGCGTACGTCGGCCGCGACCATGAAGTGGTAGACCAGCGCCAGGAACACGATGTTCAGCACCATGTTGGCCACCAGCGAGACCACGCCTGCGCGCACCGGGGTACGCGTGTCCTTGCGCGAATAGAACGCCGGCAGCACCACCTTGACCAGGGCGAACGCGGGCAGGCCGAAGCTCAGGCCCAATACCGACAACGCGGTCATATGGGTCGAGAACGCAGTGAACTTGCCGTACTGGAACATCGTCGCCACCAGCGGGGTCGCCAGCAGCATCAGCCCGACCATCGCCGGCACTGCAATCAGCAAGGTAAGGCGCAAGCCCCAGTCCAGCGCCGCAGAAAAGCCCGCGCCATCGGTCTTGACGTGATGCCGCGACAACGCCGGCAGGATCACCGTCCCCAGCGCCACCCCGAACAACCCCAGCGGCAACTCCAGGAACCGGTCCGCCTGCGACAGCCAGGACTGCGAACCGTCATACAGCCGCGCTGCGATCACCGTATCCAGCAGCAGGTTGATCTGCGCGATCGACGACCCGAACAGGGTCGGCACCATCAACGTCATCACCCGGCGCACGTCCGGGTGGCTCCAACCCCAGCGCGGCAGCGTCAGCAGGTCGATCCGCTTGAGCGAGGGAAACTGGAACAGCAGCTGCAATACACCGGCAAGCAGCACCGCCCAGCCCATCGCCAGGATCGGCACCTGCAGCTGCGGCGCCAGCCACAACGCGCCGGCGATCATGCACAGGTTGAGGATCACCGGCGTCAGCGCCGGCATCGCAAAGCGCTGGAAGCTGTTCAACGCCCCGCCCGCCAGCGCGGTCAGCGACACGAACAGCAGGAACGGGAAGGTCAGCCGCAGCAGGTCCTTGAGCAGTTCGTACTTCTGCGGATCGGCGGCCTGGCCATCGCTGAACAGGGTTGCCAGCTGCGGCGTCAGCAGCAACCCGAGTGCGGTCACAAGCAGCAGCACCGCCCCCAGGGTGCCGGCCACCCGCGACATCAGGTCGCGCAGCTCGGCATGGCTGCGGGTTTCCTTCACCTCGGTGAACACCGGCACGAAGGCGGTGGCGAACGAACCCTCGGCGAACAACCGGCGCAAGAAATTGGGAATCCGGAAGGCGACCCAGAATGCGTCGGTCACCGCGCTGGTACCAAAGCTGTAGCTGATCGACCAATCGCGCACCAGGCCCAGGACCCGGGAAATCATGGTCATGCTGCTGAACGACAACACCCCGCGCAACATGCGTGAAGAACTCAAAGGACTGCCCTCTTGACAACTGACTTGACGTAGATATTCAACACCATCATAATTTCCCGCTTGCTTTTTCCACCACATCGATTTTTCAGGAACCCACCACCGTGGCCAATATCAAGTCCGCCAAGAAGCGCGCCAAGCAGACCGTCGTGCGCAACGCGCGCAATACGGCCCAGCGCTCGATGCTGCGCACCGCCGTCAAGAAGGTGATCAAGGCCCTTGACGCCAACGATGCCGCCGGCGCCGAAGCCGCTTTCGCCGTTGCCCAGCCTATCCTCGACCGTTTCAGCGCCCGCGGCCTGATTCACAAGAACAAGGCTGCTCGTCACAAGAGCCGTATCACCGCTCGCATCAAGGCCATCAAGGCCGCCTGAGCAGGCATGCTCAGCGCTACCGGAGGCCCCGCCTCTGGTAGCAGCAAAAAACCCGGCCTCGGCCGGGTTTTTTGTGGGCGCCCCCATTGCGGGAACCGCCACAGGCACCGCCCCGGTCGCAACGGGGCCTTCCTGGCGGGATGCCGGGATCGAAACCGCCCCCGCGCGCACCGACGCTGCGTCAGCGCGGCTCGGCATCGCGCGCCGCTTCCAGTTCAGCCTCGCGCTGGCGATCGAAGAAGGCCATCACGTCCTTCATGATCGGGAAGGTACCGTCGCGCCCGAGCGCAGAAACCAGATACCACGGGCCGGTCCAGCCCAGCTCGGCCACGATGGCCTCGGCGGCGACCTTGGCCTCGTCCTCGAACATCAGGTCGGCCTTGTTGAGCACCAACCAGCGCGGCTTGGCCAGCAGCTCCGGATCGTGGCGTTCCAGCTCGCGCTCGATGGTGCGCACCTGATCGGTCGGGGAAACCCCTTCGACACCCCCTTCCATAGGCGAGATATCCACCAGGTGCAGCAGCAACCGGGTGCGCTGCAAGTGCCGCAGGAACTGGGTGCCCAGACCGGCGCCGTCGGCGGCGCCCTCGATCAGGCCCGGCACGTCGGCGATCACGAAGCTGCGGTACGCCTCGACGCTGACCACGCCCAGGTTGGGGTACAGCGTGGTGAACGGATAATCGGCAACCTTCGGCGTCGCCGCAGAGACTGCGCGGATCAGGGTGCTCTTGCCCGCGTTCGGGAAGCCGAGCAGGCCGACATCGGCCAACAGCTTCAGCTCCAGCTTGAGCAGGCGCTGCTCCCCCTCCTCGGGCGGCAGCACCTGGCGCGGCGCGCGGTTGACCGAGCTCTTGAAATGCATGTTGCCCAGGCCGCCCTTGCCGCCCTTGGCCACCAGCAGGCGATCGCCATGCTGGGTGAGGTCGCCGATCACTTCATCGGTGTCCACGTTCATGATCACGGTCCCGACCGGCACCGTGATGATGCGATCCTCGCCCGCCTTGCCGTACATCTGCCGGCCCATGCCATTCTCGCCGCGCTGCGCCTTGAAGATGCGCTCATGGCGGAAGTCGACCAGGGTATTGAGATTCTCGTCGGCCACCACCCATACGCTGCCGCCATTGCCGCCATCGCCGCCATCCGGGCCGCCGAGCGGAATGAATTTCTCGCGTCGGAAGCCGACGCAGCCATTGCCGCCATTGCCGGCAATTACCTGGATTTCTGCTTCGTCTACGAGTTTCATGGATGTACGACCGGGTTGGAATTGAGTAAAGGATCTGAACTGCCGACTACACCGCACGGGCGCCAGTCTGCAGCATTGCCGGGATCGAGCGGGATACCCGGGGAGTCGCACTTGCGAATCCCGGCGCCCCTGCCGAATCCCGGCGGGCAAACGAAAAACCCCGCCGAAGCGGGGCTTTCGTCAGCAAGTCCGCGCGTTGCGCGAACCCTGGAGCCTGATGCTTACGCTTCGACGACGACGCTCACGGTGCGACGCTTCTTGGCGCCCTTCACCGAAAACTCGACCTTGCCATCGACCAGCGCGAACAGCGTGTGGTCGCGACCCAGGCCGACGCCGGCGCCCGGATGGAACTGGGTGCCGCGCTGACGGATGATGATGTTGCCGGCCTCGATGGCCTGGCCGCCGAAGATCTTCACACCCAGGTACTTCGGGTTGGAGTCGCGGCCGTTGCGCGAGGAACCTACGCCTTTTTTATGTGCCATGACTGCTTCTCCTTACTTATTGTCGCCGGAACCAGCGATTCCGGTGATCTCGATTTCGGTGTAGTGCTGACGATGCCCCTGGCGCTTCATGTGGTGCTTGCGGCGACGGAACTTGATGATGCGGACCTTGTCGGCGCGGCCATGGGCCACGACCTTGGCGGTCACGCTGGCGCCCTTCAGCGCTTCACCCAGCTTGATGCCGTCGCTGTCACCCAGCAACAGGATATTGTCGAACGTGATCTCGTGGCCGGCTTCGACCTCGAGCTTTTCCACGCGGAGCGTTTCGCCCTGCGCGACGCGGTATTGCTTACCGCCCGTTACCAGAACTGCGTACATGACCAGGTATTCCTCTGTAGTTATTATGGTCGCCTGCCATGCCCGGACGGGCAGACAGGAGCGGAATTGTAATGGCTTCAGCGAGTTAGGGTCAAGCGACCCCCTGCATCGGCCTACCGCAGCCCCGCGCGCCCTCACGCAGGTGAATGCTTGTGTGAAGCTCCCCGCCCCCGACGCTTGGCAATTTCGGCAATTGCCCTCAAATAGGTGGCCGGGTAGGCTGATCGATTGCCGCCCCCTTCTTCGCTTGTAGAGCAACTCGCCCCCACGCTGACGGCCCCCCGCCAGCCCGACATCGGATTCCCCATGGCGATGGATTTCATCCGCATCCGCGGCGCGCGGACGCACAACCTCAAGAACATAGACCTCGATCTGCCCCGCGACAAACTGATCGTGATCACCGGCCTGTCCGGTTCGGGCAAGTCGTCGCTGGCGTTCTACACCATCTATGCCGAGGGCCAGCGCCGCTATGTCGAGTCGCTGTCGGCGTATGCGCGCCAGTTCCTCAGCGTGATGGAAAAGCCGGACCTGGACCATATCGAGGGTCTGTCCCCGGCCATCTCGATCGAGCAGAAGTCGACCTCGCACAACCCGCGCTCGACCGTCGGCACCATCACCGAAATCTACGACTACCTGCGCCTGCTGTACGCGCGTGTCGGCCAGCCGCGCTGCCCGGACCACGGCTACCCGCTGGAGGCACAGACCGTCAGCCAGATGGTCGATCACGTGCTGGGCCTGGACCCGGAGCAGCGCTACATGCTGCTGGCGCCGGTGATCCGCGACCGCAAGGGCGAGCATGCGCAGGTGTTCGAGCAGCTGCGCGCGCAGGGCTTCGTGCGCGTGCGCGTGGACGGCGAGTTGTACGAAATCGACGCGGTGCCGGCGCTGGCACTGCGCCAGAAACACACCATCGAGGCGGTGATCGACCGCTTCCGTCCGCGCGAGGACATCAAGCAGCGCCTGGCGGAGAGTTTCGAGACCGCACTGAAGCTGGGCGACGGCATGGTCAGCGTGCAGTCGCTGGACGCCAAGCAGGGCAACGCAAGTGGCGATGCCGCCGCGCCGCAGCTGTTCTCGTCCAAGTACAGCTGCCCGGTCTGCGACTACTCGCTGCCCGAGCTGGAACCACGGCTGTTCTCGTTCAACGCCCCGATCGGCGCCTGCCCGAGCTGCGATGGCCTGGGCATGGCTGAATTCTTCGATCCCGAGCGCGTGGTGGTGCATCCGGAGCTGTCGCTGTCGGCCGGCGCGGTGCGCGGCTGGGACCGCCGCAACGCCTACTATTTCCAGTTGATCGCCTCGCTGGCCAAGCACTACAAGTTCGACGTCGACGCGCCCTGGCTATCGCTGACCGAGCAGGTGCGGCAAGCGGTGCTGTTCGGCAGCGGCGAGGAAGTGGTCAGTTTCACCTACTTCACCGAAGCCGGCGGGCGCACCCAGCGCAAGCATCGTTTCGAAGGCATCCTGCCGAACCTGGAACGCCGCTACCGCGAGACCGAATCGTCGGCCGTGCGCGAGGAGCTGGCGAAGTACATCAGCGAACGCGCGTGCCCGGACTGCGGTGGCGCCCGCCTGAACAAGGCCGCGCGCAACGTGTTCGTCGCCGACCGGGCGCTGCCGGAACTGGTGGTGCTGCCGGTCAACGAGGCGCTGGCGTTCTTCCGTGGACTGACCCTGCCCGGCTGGCGCGGCGAGATCGCCAGCAAGATCGTCAAGGAGATCGGCGAGCGGCTCGGCTTCCTGGTCGATGTGGGCCTGGATTACCTGATGCTGGAGCGCAAGGCCGACACCTTGTCCGGTGGCGAGGCGCAGCGCATTCGCCTGGCCAGCCAGATCGGCGCCGGCCTGGTCGGCGTGATGTACGTGCTCGACGAGCCGTCGATCGGCCTGCACCAGCGCGACAACGAACGCCTGCTCGGCACCCTGACCCGGCTGCGCGACCTGGGCAACACCGTGATCGTGGTCGAGCACGACGAGGACGCGATCCGCCTGGCCGACCACGTGCTCGACATCGGCCCCGGCGCCGGCGTACACGGTGGCGAGATCTGCGCCCAGGGCACGCTGCAGGACATCCTGGACGCGCCACGTTCGCTGACCGGGCAATACCTGTCGGGCAAGCGCCGCATCGAGATTCCCAAGCAACGCCACAAGCCCAATCCGAAGATGACCCTGCATCTGCGCGGGGCCACCGGCAACAACCTCAAGAACGTGGACCTGGCCATCCCGGCCGGGCTGATGACCTGCGTCACCGGGGTCTCCGGGTCGGGCAAGTCGACCCTGATCAACGACACCTTGTTCACCCTGGCCGCCAACGAGATCAACGGCGCCTCGCATGCGGTGGCGCCATATCGCGAGATCGAGAACCTGGACCTGTTCGACAAGGTCGTGGACATCGACCAGTCGCCGATCGGCCGCACCCCGCGCTCCAACCCCGCCACCTACACTGGCCTGTTCACGCCGCTGCGCGAACTGTTCGCCCAGGTCCCCGAGTCGCGTGCGCGCGGCTATTCGCCCGGCCGCTTCAGCTTCAACGTGCGCGGTGGCCGTTGCGAGGCCTGCGAGGGCGATGGCCTGATCAAGGTGGAAATGCACTTCCTGCCGGACGTGTACGTGCCGTGCGACGTCTGCCATGGCAAGCGCTACAACCGCGAGACCCTGGAGATCGTCTACAAGGGCTACAACATCAACGACGTGCTGCAAATGACGATCGAGGATGCGTTGACCCTGTTCGAGCCGGTGCCGTCGATCGCGCGCAAGCTCGAAACCCTGGTCGATGTCGGCCTGAGCTACGTCAAGCTGGGCCAGAGCGCGACCACGTTGTCCGGCGGCGAGGCGCAGCGGGTCAAGCTGTCCAAGGAACTGTCGCGCCGCGATACCGGACGCACGCTGTACATCCTCGACGAGCCGACCACCGGCCTGCACTTCCACGACATCGAAGCCCTGCTCAGCGTGTTGCACAAGCTGCGCGACGAAGGCAACACCGTGGTCGTTATCGAACACAACCTGGACGTGATCAAGACGGCGGACTGGATCGTGGACCTGGGTCCGGAGGGCGGCCATCGCGGCGGCACCATCCTGGTCGCCGGCACGCCCGAGGACGTAGCCGCGCAGGCCAACTCCTACACCGGCCAGTTCCTGGCCAAGATGCTGCCGTCGGTGGACGCACGTGCCACCCGTCCGGCCGCCATGGCGAACAAGCCGGATGCGCGGCCACCGCGCAAGATCAAGCCTGAAAAAGTAGCCAAGAAGGCAACCAAGGCGACCGCCAAATCGAGCAAGTCCACCAAGAAGAAGGCGACTTCATGAACGAGACCGACCCGCAGGCTCCGAAGATCCTGGCCCGCATCCCGATCAGCGTGCGCTGGCGCGACATGGACAGCATGGGCCACGTCAACAACGCCAAGTACATCTCCTACCTGGAAGAAGCGCGCGTGCGCTGGATGCTCGGGGTGGAGGGCGTGTCGATGAACAACCGCATCGCCCCGGTGGTGGCGGCGACCAATGTCAACTACAAGATTCCGATCGTGTGGCCGAACGACATCGTGGTGGAATTGTTCGTGCAGCGCCTGGGCAACAGCAGCATCACCATCGGCCACCACATCGTCGATCAGAAGGACCCCAGCGTGCTGTACTCGGACGGCAACGTGGTGGTGGTGTGGATCGATACGCAGACCGGCAAGAGCGCGACGTTGCCGGACGCGGTGCGCAACGCCTCGCTGTAAGCGAACCCGCTTCGCCAGGACGCCATCCGCAAGGGCGTCCCGTTGAGCAAGCTGCCGCAGCTACGGCGCGGTCTTGCGTACCGGAATCTCGGCGGTGAACGCGCGCCCGTCGGCCAGCGTGAAGCCCACTGCGATCTGTTCGCCTTCCTTCAACGGCGCGGACGGATGCATCAGCATCAGGTGCAGGCCACCGGGTGCGAGCGTTGCGGTGGCGCCGGGCGCCAGCGGCAACGCGTCGATCTCGCGCATGCGACTCACGCCACCCTCCTGGGTCGTCCCGTGCAGCGAGGCATGCATGAACGCGGCACTGCTCACCGCCACCACCGATGCAGGTGTCTTGCATGGGTTTTCCAGGCGCCCGAAACCGGCCAGCATCATCGGCTGCGGTCCCGGCGGCAAACGCGCCCAACCGTCCTTGAGCACCGGCACGCACTCGGCGGCGAGTGCCTGCGACACTGGCGTGCCGAGCATGGCCAACCACAACGGAATCGATCGTAGCTTCATCGGCTTATGATACCCCCCGATCCAGGGAGAAGCCGCATGAGCCAACTCGTCCAGACCGTCGAACACGGCGACATCCGCGAAATCCGCATGGCGCGACCGCCGGTCAACGCCTTGAACCCCGACCTTTGCCGGG
>JAATFS010000189.1 GCA_015655035.1 Lysobacterales bacterium
ACCGCGCGCTTGAAGCAACACGGCATCGAGGTACTGGATCTCAACCACACCGGCACCCTCTCGCTGTATGTGGACGGCGCCGACGAATGCGATCCGAACAAGTTCCTGATCAAGGGCGGCGGTGCGGCATTGACGCGCGAGAAGATCATCGCCGAGGCCAGCGAGCGCTTCGTCTGCATCGTCGATCCGAGCAAGCAGGTGCCGGTATTGGGCAGGTTCCCGTTGCCGGTGGAAGTCATCCCGATGGCGCGCAGTCTGGTCGCGCGCGAAATCCTGGCGCGTACGGGCGGTCAGCCGGTATGGCGCGACGGGGTGGTCACCGACAATGGCAACGTGGTGCTGGATGTGCACCATCTGTCGATCACCGACCCGGTGGGGTTGGAGCGCGAGCTCAACCAGATTCCGGGTGTGGTCTGCGTCGGTCTGTTCGCACGCCGCCCGGCCGATGTGGTCATCATTGGTGGCGAGCCGCCACGGGTGCTTTGATGTAGGGGAGCCTTCCGTTGGGGGAGGCCTCCTTAGTCTCGGTGCTTCGCAACGGCAAAAGCTTCGCTGATTTGCAGTGGCTGCGTCCGAGCCGGGATAGCAACGGCTCGCCGCTGCTTTGCACGGGAAACGACGGGAATCCATCCAGACCCGAAGGGCACCGCCCATGGATGGCGGCACGCTTTGATTAACGCGTTCCGACCGAGCCAGGAGGGCGAGTCGGACAATCCCGATAGCCCTGCGAGCATAAGCTTGTGATGTTGCAGGGAAAGCGTTTTTCTTTGGTTCCGTTTTTTGGCGCTTACAAAGGCGCTTACCAAAAGGTTGAACCCGGCCGTGACAGCGGACGGAAGCACTGACTCTTATCTGGATGCAATCACGCCTTGACGGCCAGCGCCTGCACCAGCTCGCCGACCAGTTCCCGCTGCCGTATCGGTAGCGTCAGGAACGCCTCGATGACTTCCAGCTCGCGTGTTCCCACCCCGGTCGCCCAGGCCATGCGCTGCTCGGCCAGACGCGTTCTGTTGCCGTTGCCATAGCGCAACTGCGCCGGTTCGATACCGAATAGATCGGCCAGCACCTGCAACTTGTCCTGCTCGGGAATCGAGCGGCCGCCCAGCCAGCGCGAGGCGCTCTGGAAGGTCACCGAGCGACCCGTATAGCGGGTGTTGAACAGCCGGAACAGCACTGCCGGGCGCGGCTCATAGCCGGCCGCTCGCATGGCGTCGCTCAGGCGACGGGAAAATTGATGACGTTCGTCGCTCATGCCCCGAAACGTTACGGAGCGCGTCCGCCACCAATTCACCAATCACTTCCATTATGATCAACTTATTGCTTTCACAAGTCGAGCCGACGGCGTTCACCGCCATCAAGGTGGGTTCAGCCTTTCACGCACGTTCGCGATGTCCGCCTCTCCCCGGAAACCGCCATGACCGATTCACTCGCCCCACCTCCCACAGTGACCGCCCGCCCCCCGGCCGCCGTGGATCTGTCCGCCAGCTACCTGCATTTTGACTATCGCTACCACTACGCCGACCTGTTGCAACGGCACCCGCATCCGCCAGTGGCGCTCGCCGAGCTGTGCCTGTTCCGCTACTGGCTGAGCAGCTGCGCCTATCGCCACGCCTGCCAGCAACGCGGCGACCTGGTACCGGCCACCCTGCCGCCACGCGGTTGGCCGATGCCTTGCGTGGTGGACTCCCACGACATCGAGTCGACCCTCGGTAGCTGGATCGGCAGTCTGGTGAGCAGCCGGTTCGATCTGTACGAGCGTTTCTTCGGGCTCGGCCGCACCGACGACGATCCACTCGGCCTGGACGCGGCAACGCTGGCGCTGAGCTGCCAGCTGTTCGCGCTGGACGCGCCTGCAATGCTGCCCTGGCTCAAGGCCGAGACCCGCCGGCAATTCGCCGCACTGGTGTCCGCCTGCGATGTCGCTGAGCTGCGCTGCGGATAAGCGCGCCGTGGCGTCATGCTTGACCGCAGCACGGGCTTCCCCGATGGTGTGCGCCTTGCTCCCACTGGTCCGGCCCGATGTCCCTCTTCCGAAGCATCCCCCTCCTCGCCCTCGTATTGATCAGTGGCTGCGCCAGCGCCGATGGCCGCTGGGTAGAGCTGGACGGCCAGCGTTATCAGGTCGAACTGGCGCAGGATGACAACACCCGCGCACGCGGCCTGATGTTCCGCGATTCACTGGAGCCCGATCACGGCATGCTGTTCATCCATGACCGCCAGGAACCGCAGGCGTACTGGATGAAGAACTGCAAGATCGCGCTGGACATCCTGTACTTCGACGAGCAACGCAAGCTGGTGTCACAGCAGCGCGGCGTGCCGCCTTGTTCGGCCGGCAACGCCTGCCCCGCCTACCCCAGCAAGGCGCCCGCGCGCTATGTGTTGGAACTAAGCGCCGGCCAGGCCGCCAAGCTGGAGCTCAAGGACGGCACCGAACTCGGCTTCGGCCCGGATATCCCGACACTGCACTGATCCCTCGCGCGCACCCGCGCCTGTCGGGAAGCGCCGGACTTGAACCCACAGCGGCTTGCCGCCACTCTTTGCACCATGGTGGATAGATTTTCCCTGCCCAGTTGGAACACGCTCGCGACCCTGGACGACGACGCCTTGCCGTTACTGTCCACGGCGTTGCTGATCGCTCGCGACGAATATCCGGAGCTGGACGCGGACCTGTACGACACGATGGTGCAGACCCATGTCGAACATCTGCGGACCGAGGTCAACGCAATCGACCTGTGGCCCTTGAAGATGGCCGCCGTCAATCGCCATCTGTTCGAGGAACTTGGCTACTCGGGCGACCATGACGAGTACTACGATCCGCGCAACAGTTATCTCAACCAGGTGTTCGAGCGCCGCCTCGGCAACCCGATTTCGCTGGCAATGGTGCAGATCGAGGTCGCGCGGCGACTCGGGCTGCCGCTGGACGGGGTATCGTTCCCAGGCCATTTCCTGGTGCGCTTGCCGGTGGACGATGGCCTGCTGGTGATGGACCCGTTCAACGGGGGCCGCCCGCTGGGGGTGGACGAGCTGCGCGAGCGCGCCCGCCCGCACCTGGGCGGCGAAGCGCCCGATGACCGCGCGCTGGCGCAGATCCTGGATCCGGCGCCGCACCGCGCCATCCTCGTTCGCATCCTGCGCAACCTGCACGGCGTCTACGCCGATGCCGAACAATGGGATCGGGCCGCGCGCAGCGCCGACCGCGTGCTCAAGCTGATGCCCGACCAGGCCGAAGCGCTACGCGATCGCGGCCTGGCCTACCTGCACCTGGGCCATCGCGGCGGCGCGCGCCAGGACCTGGCCCGCTACCTGCAGCTGAATCCCGAGGCCCACGACGCCAGCGGCGTACGCGAGAAGCTGGTCGAAGTCAGCGCGCAGCCGCAGCGGATGCACTAACGTCTCCACGCCTGCAGTGCACATGGCGTGCAGCCTCGCCGATCCCTGGCTTCAATCCACCTCGATCATCTCGAAATCGTCCTTGGTGACGCCACAATCCGGGCAAGTCCAAGTGTCCGGGATATCCTCCCAGCGCGTGCCCGGGGCGATGCCTTCCTCAGGCATGCCCTCTTCCTCGTGGTAGAGGAAACCGCAGACGACGCACATCCAGGTGCGGTAGGTGGTCGCGGCAACGTCGCTCATCGGATAATCGCGTCTTCAAAACGGGGGAGCAGCATTGTCCCATCCCGTACCCGCTCCGGAAAGCACCCATGTCCCATGCTCTCACCGCCGCGCGCGGCATCTACCTGATCACTCCCGACGAAGCGGATACCGAGCGGCTGTTGGCGCGCACACAGC
>JAATFS010000455.1 GCA_015655035.1 Lysobacterales bacterium
AGGTAGAGCTGGTAGCCGGACAGGCTCTCGCCTGCGGTGGCGACGATTTCGATTGCTTCGCCGGTGTCGCCTGCGGCGGTGGCGTCGTCGTAGTGCAGTTCATTGATGAATACGGCGGCGTGCACGGGGCTGGCGGACAGGGCCAGTAGGCAGCAGCAGGGTAGGGACAGGGGGGACAACCTCATCGACGGCTCCTTGTGATCAGGGGATGCGTTGATGAATCTAGCGGTTGTGGATGACAGCGGGTGGAATCGGGCTGCAGTTTTGTTTTTTTGGGGGGGGTATGGCTCTAGCCTTAGCAAGATCACAAGATCAAGATCAAGGGCTTTCGCGCCTGTCGGCGCGCGTCACCTTTTCCCTTCCCCCGCAGGCGGGAGAAGGAAGGGACCTGATGGGTCGGTCGGCCGGGTTCGCCGGATGTCGCAAAAAATTGTTTGCGCCCAGCCCTTGAAAGCCGCCCGCACAGCACCATCTCTGGCTGGCCCCCGCTATGTCGGGTTTTTTCGCGAGCGGTGCTGGCAGTCGTCATGTACGAGTGCTAAAATCGCCAATAATTTCCAGACCAATCAATCACTTAAGAGGGTCTTTCAATGAGCATCAAGCCGCTTCACGACCGCGTGGTAGTCAAGCCGATCGAAGCCGACGAGATTTCTGCCGGCGGTATCGTGATCCCGGATTCGGCCAAGGAAAAGTCCACCAAGGGTGAGATCGTCGCCATCGGCGCCGGCAAGCCCCTGGACAACGGCAGCGTGCGCGCGCCGGCAGTCAAGGTCGGTGACAAGGTCATCTACGGCCAGTACGCCGGTAGCAGCTACAAGGCCGAAGGCATCGAGTACAAGGTGCTGCGCGAAGACGACATCCTGGCGATCGTCGGCTAAAGCCTGCGCTCGCGGAATGCGGGCGCGGGGATCTGGGATTGGCGAAGGTGCCTAGCCGCGCCGCAATCCCCGATCTCCCCCGGGTTCCACGTTCAGCCAAACCCCCCATCTCTTTCACGAATTTCGGAGTTACATACACATGGCTGCCAAAGACATTCGTTTCGGTGAAGATGCTCGCGCCCGCATGGTGCGCGGCGTCAACGTCCTCGCCAACGCCGTAAAGGCTACCCTCGGCCCGAAGGGCCGCAACGTCGTGCTCGAGAAGAGCTTCGGCGCCCCGACCATCACCAAGGACGGCGTCTCCGTCGCCAAGGAAATCGAACTTGCCGACAAGTTCGAGAACATGGGCGCGCAGATGGTCAAGGAAGTCGCTTCCAAGACCAACGACAACGCCGGTGACGGCACCACCACCGCCACCGTGCTGGCCCAGGCCCTGATCCGCGAAGGCGCCAAGGCGGTTGCCGCCGGCATGAACCCGATGGACCTCAAGCGCGGTATCGACCAGGCCGTCAAGGCTGCGGTGATCGAGCTGAAGAACATCTCCAAGCCGACCACCGACGACAAGGCGATTGCCCAGGTCGGCACCATCTCGGCCAACTCCGACGAGTCGATCGGCAACATCATTGCCGAAGCGATGCAGAAGGTCGGCAAGGAAGGCGTGATCACGGTCGAGGAAGGTTCGGGCCTGGAGAACGAGCTGGACGTGGTCGAGGGCATGCAGTTCGACCGTGGCTACCTGTCGCCGTACTTCATCAACAACCAGCAGAGCCAGTCGGCCGACCTGGATGACCCGTTCATCCTGCTGCACGACAAGAAGATCTCCAACGTGCGTGACCTGCTGCCCGTGCTGGAAGGCGTGGCCAAGGCTGGCAAGCCGCTGCTGATCGTGGCCGAGGAAGTCGAGGGCGAAGCCCTGGCGACCCTGGTGGTCAACACCATCCGTGGCATCGTCAAGGTCGTGGCGGTCAAGGCTCCGGGCTTCGGCGATCGTCGCAAGGCGATGCTGGAAGACATGGCCGTGCTGACCGGCGGCACCGTGATCTCCGAGGAAGTGGGTCTGGCGCTGGAGAAGGCCACGATCAAGGATCTCGGCCGTGCGAAGAAGGTGCAGGTCTCCAAGGAGAACACCACCATCATCGACGGTGCCGGCGATTCCGCTGCCATCGAGTCGCGCGTGACCCAGATCAAGACCCAGATCGAGGACACCTCGTCGGATTACGATCGCGAGAAACTGCAGGAGCGCGTGGCCAAGCTGGCCGGTGGCGTTGCAGTGATCAAGGTCGGCGCTTCGACCGAGATCGAGATGAAGGAAAAGAAGGCGCGCGTCGAAGACGCCCTGCACGCTACCCGTGCAGCGGTCGATGAAGGCGTGGTCCCGGGCGGCGGCGTGGCCCTGGTGCGTGCGCTGGTGGCCGTGGGTAACCTGACCGGTGCCAACGAAGACCAGACCCACGGCATCCAGATCGCCCTGCGCGCGATGGAAGCCCCGCTGCGCGAGATCGTGGCCAATGCCGGCGAAGAGCCGTCCGTGATCCTGAACAAGGTCAAGGAAGGCACCGGCAACTACGGCTACAACGCCGCCAACGGTGAATTCGGCGACATGGTCGAGTTCGGCATCCTGGACCCGACCAAGGTCACGCGTTCGGCACTGCAGAACGCTGCCTCGATCGCCGGCCTGATGATCACCACCGAAGCGATGGTGGCCGATTCGCCGAAGAAGGACGAGCCGGCACTGCCGGCCGGCGGTGGCATGGGCGGCATGGGCGGCATGGATTTCTGATCCAGTCCCACCGGTAACACCCTGCTCCACGAAAGACCCCGCCGCGAGGCGGGGTCTTTTCGTTTGCGTCGGGGCGGGCCGCGCTCAGAACCCGCTGCCGGGCTTGCCGATGAAGCGGAGTCCGATGCCCGGCTCGGTGGCGATCCAGCGCGGCTCGGTCGCATCGTCGCCGATCTTCTGGCGCAGCTTGCCGACCAGCACGCGCACATAGTGGGTGTCTTGCAGATGCGGTGAACCCCATAGTTCGCGCAGGATCTGCGGCTGGGTAAGCACCCGTCCACTGTTCTTCAGCAGCAGGGCCAGCAGCGAATATTCCTTGCGCCCGAGCGCCAGGCGTTCGCCGTCGATCCGGACCTCGCGCTGCGCCAGGTCGATGTACAGCCGGCCATCGTCGAACACCACGTTCTCCTCGGCACTGTTGCCGTGCTGGCGCAACAGCACGCGGATGCGCGCCATCAACTCCTGCGTGCCGAACGGCTTGGTGACGTAGTCGTTTGCGCCCGCATCCAGCGCGGCCACCTTCTCCACCTCGTCGGCGCGCACGCTGAGCATCAGCACGGGCACGTGCGACCAGCCGCGCAAGTCGCGCAGCACCTCGTGCCCATCAATGTCGGGCAGGCCGATGTCGAGTACCACCAGGTCGGCGCCCTGGGTCGCCAGCAGTTGCAGCCCTTCGTTTCCGCTGGCTGCCAGCGCGACCTTGTAGCCTTGCGCGCGCAGGCTGATGTCGAGCAGCCTGCGCAACTGCGGTTCGTCGTCGATCACCACGATGCGCGCAGCGTTGGCGGGGATGTCAGTCGGCATCCGGCGGCGTCGCTGGGGCGGACGGTTGCTGCAGCGGGAGAGTCATGCGGATCAGCGTGCCGGACCCGTCGGCACAGGGCAAGGCTTCGACGCTGCCGCCATGCGCGCCGATCATGCCCTGGGCGATGGTCAGGCCCAGGCCCGTGCCCTGCCCGCCGCGGTCGCCGCGCTTGACGCTGTAGAACATGTCGAAGATGCGGCTGCGCTCGTGTTCGGGAATGCCTGGGCCGTGGTCGCGCACGTCCAGTTGCAACTGCGCGCCGGCCAGGCGCGCGCTGAGCTCGATCGCCACGCCTGCCGGCGAAAACTTCGCGGCATTCTCCAGCACGTTGAACAGTGCCTGTTCCAGCAGTGCCGGATGTACCCAGATCGCCGCCGGCAGGTCAGCGGCCAGCGTCATCTGCAACTTCACCTGCGGCTGGTAGCGGCGCAGGCGGCCGGCCGCCGAGCCCACCAGTTCATCCACGCCAATCCAGTCGCGATGCAGGCTCAGCCGGTCATGGCCGAGCCGGGTCATGTCCAGCAGGTTCTGGATATAGCGGTCCAGGCGGTCGCCTTCGAGCAGGATGGTATCGAGCAGGCTGCCGCGATCTTCCTCGCTCATGGCGGCCGCATAGTTGGCCAGACTGCCGGCCGCGCCGACCATCGCCGCCAGCGGCGAGCGCAGGTCGTGCGATACCGACGACAGCAGCGCCGAGCGCAGCCGCTCGGTTTCGTTGGCGACCCGCGCGCTTTCCAGGTCCGAAGCCAGGCGGGTGCGCAGCGCGGCCTGGGCGATGTCCTCGGCCATGGCTTCGGCCAGCCGGCGTGCATGGGTGGCCTGGTCCTTGGGCAAGGCATCGAAGCGAAGGCCGAGTGCCCCGATGACGTCCGCTCCATTGCGCAGCGGCAGGAACCACCAGGCCGCCGCCGCCAGCGTATCGGTATGGTGGCCGGCGGGCTGGCCGTGCGCGAGCGTCCAATCGGCGGCGGCCTGGTCGATCTCGGCCAGCGCCGCGCCGCTGGAGGCGTCGCTGCTCGCCCCGACACGCAGCCAGGTGTCCACGCCCACCGATCGCTCCAGCGCCTGCCTGCCGGCTTTCAATACCTGCGCCAGGTTGGCGGCCGCGCTCAATCGCCTGCCCAGCCCCTGCAACACCGTGACGTGGGCATTGGCCGCGCGCAACGCCAGCACCTGCACGCGCAGCTGCGAGGCAAGCCGGCCGGCCACCAGCGCCGCCAGCAGGAACAGCAGCACCGTGGTCAGGCCTTGGCGGTTGAGCACCAGCAGGCTGAATCTGGGGGCGATGAAGAAGAAGTTGTAGGCCAGGAAGCACAGCGTCGCCGCGAGTACCGCCGCTGCCATGCGGGTACGCGTGGCCACCAGCACGACGGCGACGATGAACACCATCGACAGCTCCTCCAGGCCGATCCAGCGCTCGGCCAGCCCGGCCAGCAGCGTCGCCGCCACGGCGACGGTGAACGCCAGCAGCGCGTCGCGCCGCCTCAGCCAACCGGTCGGCATGGCGCCGCGCTGGCGCGCGCGTGCCAGCGCCCGGGCTTCCGGGGGGCTGATGATGACCAGCTCGTAATGCGCGCCCCGGCGCAGCAATTGTTGGGTCAGGGTGCGGTTGAGCATGCGCGCGAACGGACGTTCGCGGGTGCGTCCGACCACCAGGGTGGACACGCCGTCATGTTCAGCGTGGTCGAGCAGGGCATCGGCGATGCGTGAACCGTGCAGCACCCGGGTGTCGGCGCCCAGGCTGCGCGCCAGCGCGAACGCGCGATCCAGTTCGGCCTGGCGCTCGGGTTCGGCCGCGCCGGCGGCCTGCACCGTGGCCACGCTCCACGGCGCATCGCGGCGCTCGGCGATACGGCGGCCGGCGCGGACCAGATAGTCGGAAGATCCCAGGCCGTCGATGGCGATCAATACCCGACGACGCAGCCCGATCCCGGGCAGGCCGCGCGCGGCCTGCGATTGCCGCAGGTCGTCTTCGACGTGGTCGGCGGCGGTCTGCATCGCCAGTTCGCGCAGCCCGGCCAGGTTGGAGGGCGAAAAGAACGCCTGCAACGCGTGCTTGGCCTGGTCGGGTAGATAGACCTTGCCCTGGTGCAGGCGCTCGATCAGTTCTCGCGGGGGCAAGTCCACCAGACGCAGGTCGCGCAAGCGGTCGAACACCGCGTCCGGCACGGTCTCGCTGACGCGCACGCCGGTGATGCGGTGGACGATGTCGTTGAGGCTCTCCAGATGCTGGATGTTGACCGTGCTGCAGACGTCGATGCCGGCGTCCAGCAATTCGATCACGTCCTGCCAGCGCCGTTCGTGGCGGCTGCCCGGGACATTGCGATGGGCCAGTTCGTCGACCAGCGCGATCTGCGGACGCCGCGCCAGCAGGGCGTCGATGTCCATTTCCTGCAACGCGCGCCGCTGATGGTCGATGTGCTTTCGCGGTAACGTCTCAAGGCCCTCGAGCAATGCCGCCGTCTCGCTGCGGCCATGGGTCTCGGCCACGCCGACGACGACGTCGATGCCCTGGCGCTGCAGTTCGCGCGCGCGCGACAGCATGGCGTAGGTCTTGCCGACGCCAGGGGCCGCCCCCAGGAACAGGCTCAGCCGACCCACCGCCTGGCGGCGCAGCTCGCCGGCCAGCGCATCGGCCTTCGCATCACGATCCGGATTCATTGCCTCAATCTACGCGGTCCGGTGTAGGCAGTGCGTCCAGCGCCAGATTCAGTTCCAGCACGTTGACGCGGGCCTGGCCATAGCGGCCAAACCGCGGCAGTTCGCTGTGCGCGCGCAGCACGCGTTCGACCTCGCTTGCGGCGATGCCGCGCGCCCGGGCCACGCGTGCGAGCTGTAGCCGCGCCGCTGCCGGGGAGATGTCCGGGTCGATGCCGCTGCCGGACTGGGTGATCAGGTCGCCCGGTACCGTTCCGGGATCGACCTGTTCGCGTGCGGCCACCGCCGCGCGCGCCTGGTCCAGGCGACGGCGCAGTTCCGGGTTGGTGCGTGCCTGGTTGCTGCCGGCCAATGCCATCGGGTCGTAGTGACTGGCCGAGGGACGTGACTGGAAGTAGCGATCGGCGGCGAACGGCTGCGCGACCAGCGACGAGCCGACGACCTGGCCGTTGCGCTGGATCAGGCTGCCGCCGGCCGCGTGCGGGAACAGCAGCCGGCCGATTCCGGTGGCGAGCAGCGAGTAGCCCAGCCCGAACAGCAGCAACGAGACCAGGGCCAGGCCGACGCAGGCGCGCAGCACGCCGCCATTGCGCGATACGCGGGGCACGGAGAGGGTACGGATACTCATGATGTTTTCCTCAGATGCCGACCGTTGCGGCCAGCAGCATGTCGATCAGCTTGATTGCCGGGAACGGCAGCAGCACGCCGCCTACGCCGTAGACCAGCATGTTCCGGCGCAACAGCGCGGTGGCGGTGCTCGGCCGGAAGCGCACGCCGCGCAGCGCCAGTGGGATCAGCAACGGGATGATGACGGCGTTGAACGCCAGCGCCGCCAGCACCGCATTGGCCGGGCTGGACAGCTGCATCACGTTCAATGCCGCCATCGATGGGATCGCAGCGGCGAACAGCGCCGGCAGGATGGCGAAGTACTTGGACACGTCGTTGGCCAGCGAGAACGTGGTCAGCGCGCCCCGGGTGATCAGCTGTTGCTTGCCGACCTCGACCACCGCCAGCAGCTTGGCCGGATCCGAATCCAGATCGACCATGTTGCCGGCTTCCTTGGCGGCCTGGGTGCCGGAATTCATCGCCAGGCCAACGTCGGCCTGGGCCAGCGCGGGGGCGTCGTTGGTGCCGTCGCCGACCATCGCCACCAGCCGACCGCTGGCCTGTTCGCTGCGGATGCGCGCCAGCTTGTCTTCCGGCCTGGCCTCGGCGATGTAGTCGTCCACGCCGGCCTCGGCGGCGATCGCGGCGGCGGTCAGCGGATTGTCGCCGGTGATCATCACCGTCTTGATGCCCATCGCACGCAACTGCGCGAACTTCTGCTTGATCCCGTGCTTGACCACGTCGGACAGTTCCACCACGCCGAGTATCTGCTGCCGGTCGGCGACTACCAGCGGCGTGGCGCCCTTGCGCGCGACCTGCTCGACCCGGCTGCGTAGTTCCGCCGTCACCTCGCCGCCTTGCGTGCGGACGTGCTGGACGATGGCGTCCATGGCGCCCTTGCGGATGCCATGGCCATCGGCCAGATCCACGCCGGACATGCGGGTTTGCGCGCTGAAAGCGATGAAGGTCGCGCGGGTGGGGGCCTCGAGCGCGGAGCCGGACTGGCGCGCCAGCTTGACGATGGATTTGCCTTCCGGCGTCGGGTCGGCCAGCGAAGCCAGCAACGCGGCATCGCGCAGGCGCTCGGGATCGACGCCGCCCAGCGCATGCAGTGCGGTGGCCTGGCGGTCGCCGTGGGTGATGGTGCCGGTCTTGTCCAGCAGCAATACGTCCACGTCGCCGGCCACTTCCACCGCCTTGCCGGACTTGGCCAGCACGTTGGCCGACAACGCGCGGTTCATGCCGGCGATGCCGATGGCCGGCAGCAGGCCGCCGATGGTGGTCGGGATCAGGCACACCAGCAACGCGACCAGCAGCAGCGGGTCGAGCCTGACGCCGACGAAGCCGGCGATGAACGGCAAGCTGACGACCACGATCAGGAACGACAACGTCATCGTCGTCAGCAGCAGGCCCAGCGCGATTTCGTTGGGTGTCTTCTGCCGGTTGGCACCCTCGACCAGCGCGATCATGCGGTCGAGAAAACTATGCCCCGGCTCGGCGGTGATCTTCACCACGATTTCGTCGGACAACACCTGGGTGCCGCCGATCACGCCGGAGCGGTCGGTACCGGCCTCGCGCAGGACCGGGGCCGATTCGCCGGTCACCGCCGATTCGTTGACCGTGGCCAGGCCGCTGACGATCTCGCCGTCGGCGGGGATGATCTCCCCGGCGCCGACGACCACCAGGTCGCCGGGTTTCAGTTCGGCGGCGGATATAGAGGTGGCGTCCGCGCGGGCGTGTTCGCTGGGGATGCGGCGCGCCAGCAGATCCTGGCGTGCGCGTCGCAACGAGGCGGCCTGGCCGCGTCCGCGCGCCTCGGCCACGGCCTCGGCGAAATTGGCGAACAGCACCGTGACGAACAGCAGTGCGGACACCGCCGCACCCAGGCCGGGCGTGCTGGCGCCGGCCACGGTCATCGCCACGCTTAGCAGCGTGCCCAGCCAGACCACTGCCATCACCGGGTTCTTGAACGCGTGCTGCGGCGAAAGCTTGGCGAACGCACCCAGGACCGCGGCGTTGAAACCCGCGCGGTCGAGCAATGCCGGGCGGTGGCCAGGGCCGGTTGAGGAACGGATGGATTCGGTCATGGGAGTGTCCTCAATGCGACCAGAGCGAGGTGGTCGGCCAATGGGCCAAGCACCAGCGCGGGCATGAACTGGAGCAGCGTCAGGATGGCGATCACGGCGATCAGGGTCAGTGCGAAGGTGGGCGTTTCGATCTGCAAGCTGCCGCTGCCTTCCGGCACCACGCGCTTGCGCGCAAGCGCGGCGGCGATCGCCAGCGGCAGGATCAGCGCCGGGTAGCGGCCCAGCGCCAGCACCATGGTGCAACTGAGGTTCCACCAGTAGCTGGCATCGCCCAGTCCCTCGAAGCCGGAGCCATTGTTGGCGAACGCCGAGGCGAACTCGTAGAACACCTGGCTGATGCCGTGGAAGCCGGGATTGGAGACGCCGGCAATCGACGGCAGCGCCAGCGTCACGGCGGTGAAGCCCAGTACCACCAGCGGCTGCAACAGCACCAGCAGCGCGAGCAGCTTCACTTCCGGCGCCTCGATCTTGCGGCCGAACAGTTCCGGCGTGCGCCCGGTCATCAACCCGGCCAGGAACACACTGAGCAGCAGGTAGACCAGGAACTGCTGCAGGCCGCAGCCGATCCCGCCCCAGATGGCATTGACCAGCAGGTTGCCGATCGTTACCAGGCCGGTCAGCGGCGCCAGCGAATCGTGCATCGCATTGACCGAGCCATTGCTGGTCTGCGTGGTCAACGCCGCCCACACCGCCGAAGCGTCGGCGCCGAAACGCACTTCCTTGCCTTCCATCAGCGCGCTGTCGGCCGCAGTGGCGCCATGGCTTTCCGACCACAGCGCCATGCCGGTGGAGGCCAGCGACAGCGTCAGCATGCAGCCGAACACCAGTGCGGTGAATTTGCTGCGTCCGGTCAGCGCGCCGAGCATGAACACCACCGCGATCGGCAGCAGCACGATCGCAAGTGTCTGCAGCAGGTTCGACAGCGCGGTCGGATTCTCCAGCGG
>JAATFS010000088.1 GCA_015655035.1 Lysobacterales bacterium
GCTGCCGGACGCGCTGGAAGTCACGGCCTGGACCGAGAATCCGGATGGCTCGATCGAGGAGATCATGGGCCTGCGACACCGTGAATATCCGGTGGAAGGCGTGCAGTTCCATCCCGAGTCGATCCTGACCCAGCACGGGCATGCGTTGCTGAAGAATTTTCTGGAGCGTTGAGCGCGCCTGTCGTAGCCAGCAGTCAATCAAGGAGTGTCTTTATGGAGGTGCAGGTCAGGCAACACCCGGAAGCTGCCCGCTTGTTCGTCTTCGACGAGGTCTATTCGTCCCGTGCCGCTGAGGAGCAGGCCGAGAAGAAGAAGTTGGGGGCTTTCGGGACGTTGGCGAAGTGGAATCCGCTCAACCGGCCCAAGTCCGACACCGTGCTGCTTGCACGGCAGGAACTACGTTTCGAACCGTTCTGGCAGATAGTGGCGCAGCGCACGGTCGAGTACACCTGTCGAGTGGACTATCCGGTTCCGGTGCTGAATCCGCACGCAAAATCGGTTCAGATCGGCTCACAGAGCTATGAGGTGTCGCGACAGGGGGGCAAAGGGCGCATCGACGTGTCCGTTGCCGAGCGTTGCTACCGCAAGATCGACTACGCCAGCTATCTGGATGGACTGGGCCGGGAAACCAAGCCGTCAGTGCTGGCGTCCTACGTCGAGCGCTACAAATACGCCGAGCAGGACATCGTTGAGCGGCGCGATGCGGTGCAGTTGCGCGTGCCGATGGCTGCGGCGGTCCAGATTGCGAAGGCGAAGCTCGCAGCCGAGGCGATCAATGCGCACGAGATCCAGGACGACCAGGATTGCTTTGAGAAGCTGCACTTGTTCTTCCGTCCGGTTTTTGCGTTCGAGTACATTTGGTCCAGTGCCGATAAGCGCGGAGTGATCGAGGTCGACGGTCTGACCGGCGAGGTCGTCGAAGGTGGCCAGTGGTTCAAGGACAAGATCAATCGCCTGATCACGCGGGAAACGATGTTCGAGCTGGGGGCGGAAGTCGCCAGTGCGCTGGTGCCGGGCGGTGGGGTGGCGGTGAAGGTGATCGATCACATGACCTCGGCCGATAAAGTGCGGCAGCCATGAGGCTTCCGCTGGGCATCGGATGGGCCGAGCGGGCGCGGCGCGGGAATGTCGCGCGACGGCGCGGCGGGCGATAATCCCTGCATCGCGCGTCGCGGCTGGCTCCTGCTGATGTCCGCGCCGGTACCTATCCCCCTTTGATTCTGGTCGTTCCCCCATGTCCATCACTCCGCAAGAAGCGCTGCTGCGTACCATCGAACATCGCGAGATCTTCCACGACGAGATGGTCGGGCTGATGCGCCAGATCATGCGCGGCGAGGTGTCGGACATGATGGTCGCCGCGATCTTGACCGGGCTGCGGGTGAAGAAGGAGACCGTCGGCGAAATTGCCGGCGCGGCCACGGTGATGCGCGAGTTCTCGCGTGTCGTGGAGGTCGCCGACCGCAGCCACATGGTCGATATCGTCGGGACCGGTGGCGATGGTTCGCATACCTTCAATATCTCTACCTGTGCGATGTTCGTGGCCGCCGCCGGTGGCGCCAAGGTGGCAAAGCACGGCAATCGCAGCGTGTCCTCCAAGTCAGGCAGTGCCGATGCGCTCGAGGCGCTGGGCGCGGTGATCGAGCTGCAGCCCGAGCAGGTGGCCGCAGCGCTGGCGCAGACCGGGATCGGCTTCATGTACGCGCCGGTGCATCACCCGGCGATGAAGATGGTGGCGCCGGTGCGTCGCGAGATGGGCGTGCGCACGATCTTCAACATCCTCGGGCCGCTGACCAATCCGGCCGGCTCGCCCAACATCCTGATGGGCGTGTTCCATCCGGACCTGGTCGGCATCCAGGCGCGCGTGTTGCAGGAGCTGGGCGCCGAGCGCGCGCTGGTGGTATGGGGCCGTGACGGCATGGACGAGCTGTCGCTCGGCGCCGGCACCCTGGTCGGCGAACTGCGCGACGGCAAGGTGCGCGAATACGAGGTGCATCCGGAGGATTTCGGCATCGCAATGTCGGCCAGCCGCAATCTCAAGGTGGCCGGTGCGGCGGAATCGCGGGCAATGCTGCTCGGTGTACTCGACAACCGGCCAGGGCCGGCGCTGGACATCGTCGCTTTCAATGCCGGTGCGGCGCTGTACGTGGCCGGTGTCGCGTCGGACATCGGCGAGGGCATCGAGCGCGCGCGCGCGGTCATCGCCGATGGCAGCGCACGTGCGCGTCTCGATGCCTACGTGGCGTTCACCCAGTCGCTCTGAACCGGCGCTGCATGCGGCGATGACGGGCCGGTGCCCGCGTTCACACGCGCTTTTCGCGATTCTGGCGCGCATGGCCGATAATGCCCGGCCTCCAGGACCCCCACACGATGAGCGATATCCTCAACACCATCCTCGCCCGCAAGTCGGAAGAGATCGCCGAGCGCAGCGCCCGCGTGCCGCTGGCCGATCTGGTCGCACGTACGTCCGACCTGCCGCCCACGCGTGGATTTGCCGAGGCATTGCAGCGTTCGATCGCGCAGGGCGACCCGGCGGTGATTGCCGAGGTCAAGAAGGCCAGTCCGTCCAAGGGCGTGATCCGCCCGGATTTCCATCCGGCCGATATCGCGGTGAGCTACGAGTTCGGCGGCGCCAGCTGCCTGTCGGTGCTGACCGACGTCGATTTCTTCCAGGGCGCCGACGCGTATCTGGTCCAGGCGCGCGAGGCCTGCACGCTGCCGGTGCTGCGCAAGGATTTCACGGTCGACCCATATCAGGTGTACGAAGCGCGGGTACTGGGCGCGGACTGCATCCTGCTGATCGTCTCGGCACTGGACGACAACCAGTTGGCCGACCTGTCCGGGCTGGCGATGCAACTGGGCCTGGACGTGCTGGTCGAGGTGCACGACATCGATGAGCTGGAACGCGCCATTCAGGTGCCGGTGCCGCTGATCGGCATCAACAACCGCAACCTGCGCACCTTCGAAGTTTCGTTGCAGACCACGCTGGAGATGCAGGACGCGGTGCCGCGCGATCGCCTGCTGGTCACCGAAAGCGGCATCCTGGTGCCGGCCGATGTGGAACTGATGCGCGGCCACGGCGTGAACGCGTTCCTGGTGGGCGAAACCTTCATGCGCGCGGAGGAGCCCGGCGAATCGCTGCGCCAGCTATTCTTCGCCCATGACTGAGACCTACCCGACTCCAAGCGACGATGCGCCGTTGGTGGTCTTCGATTTCGACCACACGCTCTACCATGGCGATTCCGGCAGCCACCTGTTCGCCTGGCTGATCCGCCGCAATCCGTTGCGGCTGCTGGCCGCGCTGCTGGCCACGCCAGTCCTGGGGCCGATGGTTGCGATGTTGTCCACGCGCCGTCGCGGCGTGTCCGGCTACGTCTGGATCGCCACGTTCGGCATGCATCGCGCGCGCGAGTTCAATCGCGTGATCGACGCCTACGTGCTCACGCACGAAGCCGAAATCCGCCAGCGCCTGCTGTCGCAGGCGTTGGCGGTGTTTACCCGGCATCGCGCCAATGGCGATCGGGTGGTGGTGGCGACGGGTGCGCCGCCGGAGCTGGCGCGGGCGATCCTGGGCTTTGTCGCGCAGCAGGACGTGCCGGTGATCGGTAGCCAGGTCGGCCCGCGCTTCGGCGCGGTTGGCGCCACCCGGCATTGCCACAACGAAGAAAAGATGCGGATGCTGCGCGAGCGCGGCTATGGCGATATCGCGGTGGCCTATTCGGACAGCACCGCCGACCTGCCGTTGCTGAAGGCGGCGCGCGCTCCGGTGGTGGTCAATCCCAAGGTCCGGCGCGTGGGCTTCTTTCGCCAGGTACTGCCCCCAGGCACGCCGATCCTCAACTGGGGCTGCCGCGATCGTGGTGGGGACTCAGCGTAGGGTTGTCTCGCATCACGTCATTCTTCCGGCGCACGTTCTGGAACGAAGCGCTCTTTGCTAACGCAGGCCACGCGCCGACAGGCGCAGCCAGGACCGGAGGCTGATGAATCTTCCCCCACGGTTCGCGCGGCGAACCGCGGGACTGCTGCGCGAATGCGCAATCAGCGCGTCCCGTACACCACCACGGTCTTGCCGCGTGCATGCAGCAGGCCGTCGGTCTGGAGTTTCTTCAATACGCGTCCGGCCATCTCGCGAGAGCAGCCCACCAGGCGTGCGAGTTCCTGGCGCGACACCCGCAACTGGGTGCCTTGCGGATGGCTCATCGCTTCCGGCTCCTCGGCCAGGTCGTGAAGTGTGCGCACGATCCGGTCGGTGACGTCGAGGAAGGCGAGGCGGCTGGCCTTGCGCGTGGTGTCGAGCAAGCGCTTGGAAAGCTGTACGCCGATCGCATACAGCAACCGTGGCGCATCGGCGGCCAGGCTGCTTTGCAGCAGATGGTGCAGCCGCTCGTAGCTGATCTCGGCCAACTCGCACTGGGTGCGGGTGCGCAGGATCACTTCCCGGTTGTCGGATTCGATGAACAGCCCCATCTCGCCGACGAACTCGCCGGTGCCGAAGTAGCCGAGCACCAATTCCCGGTCGTCGTCTTCCTCGGCGATGATGCTGACCGAGCCGCTGACCACGTAATACAACGTACCGGCCGGATCGCCTGGACGAAATACGTCCGTGCGCGTCGGATAGCGCCTTCGGTGGCTGTGCGCCAGGAAGCGTTCGATCGTCACCGCGTCCAGCGCCAAAGGCGGTGTGGCGTTGCGGACCGTTGTCACACCAGTAGCGTTCCCTAGGCTCATGGTAGTTCCGGGTTTAATTGCCCAAGCTTAACGGGATGCGTCATCCGCCGTAAACCGCCGTGAACGTCGGCGTTTCGCTACCGTGCGCTTTAGCCCATAATTGCCGCTTTCCCGTACTCCATAGGATCGACCATCGTGGTCAAGCCGTTGCCTCGCCTAAGGTTGCAAGGTTTTAACAACCTCACCAAGGCGCTGAGCTTCAACATCTACGACGTCTGCTACGCACGTACCGAAGAAGAGCGCCAGCGCTATATCGAGTACATCGACGAGCAGTACGACGCCGACCGCCTGACCCAGATCCTGACGGATGTGGCCGAGATCATCGGTGCCAACATCCTCAATATCGCGCGTCAGGACTACGATCCACAGGGTGCTTCGGTGACGATCCTGATCTCCGAGGAGCCTGTGATCGACAAGAAACAGGCCGGCAAGGAGCTGATCTCCGATGCGGTGGTCGCGCACATGGACAAGAGCCACATCACGGTCCATACCTACCCGGAGACGCATCCGCAGGAAGGCATCGCCACGTTCCGCGCCGATATCGACGTGGCCACCTGCGGCGTGATTTCGCCGTTGAAGGCGTTGAACTACCTGATCGAGAGCCTGGAATCGGACATCGTGATCATGGATTACCGTATCCGTGGGTTCACGCGCGACGTGAAGGGCAAGAAGCACTTCATCGACCACAAGATCAACTCGATCCAGAACTTCCTGGCCAAGAACATCAAGTCGCGCTACGAGATGTTCGACGTCAACGTCTATCAGGAAAACATCTTCCACACCAAGATGCACCTGAAGGACTTCGACCTGGACCAGTACCTGTTCGAGGAAAAGGCCAAGAACCTCTCGTTCAAGGAACGCATGAAGATCGAGGCGCTGCTCAAGCGCGAGATCGAGGAACTGTTCCACGGCCGCAACCTGGCCGAGTAAGTCGCTTGCTTCGGCGCTTCGCCGCCGCTTGCCGCATAGCCGCCGCCTCCGTGCCTGCCAAGGTCCGGGGGCGGTGTCGTTTTGGCGGTAGGTGGGCCGAGGCCGGCCCATTCAGGCGATGAGGGATACACCCCGGCGGGCGTTATCGAGGGCGGGTGCGGCACCAACCGCCCTGGGTTGTTGACAAGGCCGGCGGCGCCCGTGGTAGGTTTGACCCATAGTAAACAAAGCGACGCTAGGGTTCCGGCTCGGCCAGAAGTGGTCGGGTGCTGGTCCGAGAGCGGCGGACCTCCTGCGGGGGGTTACACGGCGGGACAAAAGCCCGGGAGATCAGATTCAGCCGCTGCGCATTCGCAGTGCGCGGCGCTTTTGGTTCCCGCTGGTCCGTGTAATCCGACGCTGAGAGATGCCCCCCATGACGCACTGTCCCGTTCGCTGTTCAACCTTTGCTCCCCGTTCCCTGTTCCGTGCCTGGCCGCTGGCGGTGCTTTGCCTGTGCCTGGCAACGCTGACACTCGCCGGCTGTAGCCGCGAACCCGCCGCAACGGCTGCCCCGCAGGCTTCCACGGACAAACCCGCATTTCGCGTCGCCTGGTCGATCTACGCCGGCTGGATGCCCTGGGGCTATGCCCAGGATGCCGGGATCGTCGACAAGTGGGCCAAGAAATACGGCATCGATCTGGAACTGGTGCAGATCAACGACTACATCGAGTCGGTCAACCAATACGCGGCGGGCAAGTTCGACGGCGTGAGCACCACCAACATGGATGCGCTGACGATTCCCGCTGCCGGTGGCGTGGACACCACGGCGCTGATCGCGGGCGACTACTCCGATGGCAACGACGGCGTGGTGCTCAAGGGCAAGGCCGCGCTGGCGCAGATCAAGGGCCAGCGCGTGAACCTGCCCGAGCTGTCGGTGTCGCACTACCTGCTGGCGCGCGCGCTGGAATCGGCAGGGTTGAGCGAGCGTGACGTGACCATCGTCAATACCTCCGATGCGGATATAGTCGGCGCTTGGCAGGCGCCGGACACCACCGCTGTGTCGACCTGGAATCCCCAGTTGGCCGCGATCCTGGCCTCGCCCGATGCACACTCGGTGTTCGATTCCAGCAAGATCCCGGGCGAGATCCTGGACCTGCTGGTGGTCAACAGCGAGACCCTCAAGGCCCACCCCGAGCTGGGCAAGGCGCTGACCGGCATCTGGTATGAGACCCTGGCGCTGCTGCAAGCGCAGACTCCGGAAGGCAAGGCGGCACGCCAAGCCATGGCGACGCTGGCCGGGACCACGCTGGAAGGCTACGAAGCCCAGCTCAAGACCACGCATCTGTTCTACACCCCGGCCGAGTCGCTGGCGTTCGTGCGTGATCCGGCCCTGAAGCAGTCCACTGATCGCGTACGTACGTTCTCGTTCGATCACGGTCTGTTCGGCGCCAACGCCGCCGACAAGGATTTCGTCGGTATCGGTTTCCCCGGCGGCGGCAGCCTGGGCGATCCGGGCAATCTCAAGCTGCGGTTCGACGACCAGTACGTGGCGCTGGCCGCCGACGGCAAGCTCTGATTCGCCTCCGGCGCGGCCGGTTGGCGGCGCCGGATGTCTCCCGCAGGAGTACCACCCGATGAAACCCGTTCTGCCTGAAGGCGGAGGCGTCCGCCGTTTCCGCGAACTGCCACCCATCGCGCCGTCGCTGGCGTGGGCGCGCACCCCCGGAGCCGACGCATGCGCCGCCTGATCAATCTCGTCCCGGCCGGCAACAGCCGCTGGTTGCTGGCGCTGCTGCCGTTGATCCTGGTCGTGCTGGTCTATCTGGCGGCCTCGGCGCAGCGTCATGCGGTCAATCCGACCGACAAGTTGCTGCCGACCCCTGCGGCGATGGCCGATGCGATGTACCGCGCGGCGGTGCTGCCGGATCGGCGCAGCGGGACGCGGATCTTCTGGGCCGATACCTCCGCCAGCCTCAAGCGCCTGGGCATCGGGCTTGGGGTGTCGGTGGCGCTGGCACTCAGCCTGGGCCTAGCCTTGGGCCTGCTGCCGCTGGTGCGCGCCACGTTGGCACCGGCGGTTGCGGTGCTGGCGATGGTGCCGCCGATGGCGATCCTGCCGATCCTGTTCATCGTCTTCGGCCTGGACGAGCTGTCCAAGGTGATGTTGATCATCATCGGCGTGGCGCCGTGCATGATCCGCGACCTGGCGCTGAAGGTGGGCCAGTTGCCACGCGAACAATTGGTCAAGGCGCAGACCCTGGGGGCCAGCACCTGGCAGATCGTGCTGCGGGTAGCGCTGCCGCAGGCGTTGCCGCAACTGATCGTGTCGCTGCGCTTGATGCTGGGCACCGCGTTCCTGTTCCTGATCTCGGCCGAGGCGATCTCGGCCGAATCCGGGCTGGGCTACCGGATCTTCCTGGTGCGGCGCTACCTGTCGATGGACCTGATCCTGCCCTACGTGGTCTGGATCACGCTATTGGCGTTCGTGTTCGACCTGCTGCTGCGCCGACTCTCGCAACGGGCGTTCCCGTGGTTCCACCAGGGGAGGGAGGAACTTTGAGCCTGCTGCAAGTACGCCAGGTCTGGAAGGAATACGGCGACGACATCGTGCTGGAGCGGCTCGATCTGAACGTGGAAGAAGGCGAGTTCTGCACGATCGTGGGTGCCTCCGGCTGCGGCAAGACCACGTTCCTGCGCATGCTGCTCGGCGAGGAAGCCCCCAGTCGTGGTCAGATCCTGCTGGACGGCCAGCCGCTGCCGGCCGAGCCGGGGCCGGATCGCGGCATCGTGTTCCAGCGCTACTCGGTGTTCCCGCACCTGAGCGTGCTCGGCAACGTGGTGCTGGCGCTGGAACTGGGACGCAACCGCTGGTTGGGGCGTTCGTTCGGCAGCGCGCGCCGGCGCGATCGCGAACAGGCCACGGCGATGCTGGCGCAAGTGGGGCTGGAGCACGCGCTGCATCGCTACCCGGCCGAACTGTCCGGCGGCATGCAGCAGCGCCTGGCGATCGCCCAGGCGCTGATCAAGCGTCCGCGCGTGCTGTTGCTGGACGAGCCGTTCGGCGCGCTGGACCCGGGCATCCGTGCCGACATGCAGGCGCTGGTGCTGAAGCTGTGGCGCGAGACAGGCGTGACCGTGTTCATGGTCACGCACGATCTCAGCGAAGGGTTTGCCCTGGGTACGCGGCTGCTGGTGTTCGACAAGCTGCGCCGCGATCCGCAATCGCCCAACCGCTATGGCGCCGCCATCACCTACGACTTGCCGATCGCACGCGAGCAGGACGGCCCGGCGCGCCATCGCGCGCCCCCATTTTCCCAACTGGATTTCAAGGCTTCGGAGTACCGGCAATGACCGACCAACCTCTCTATCGCGATGTACTACCCGCCGGCTGCCACTGGTCGCTGCTTATCCGGCGTGGCCACGTGCTGCGCCTGACCGACCTGGAAGGCGGCGCCAATCTCGGCATGCTGCTGTACAACCCTGGCAATCCGCTGGAACGTCTCAACCTGCCCGACACGCTGAAGTGCCAGCACACCTTCCGCCTGGGCACCGGCCACTGCCTGTACTCGGACATGGGCCGGGTGTTCTGCTCGATCATCCAGGACACCGCCGGATGGCATGACGCCGCCTGTGGCGCCGCCAACCGTGCGCTGGTGGAGCGTCGCTGGGGCCGGCTGGATTACCAGCAGGCGCGCAACGAAATGCATCGCAACGGCATCGACGGGTTCCTGGTGGAGCTGGGCAAGTACGGCCTGGGCCGTCGCGACTTGGCCGCCAACGTCAATTTCTTCAGCAAGGTGGTCGCCGACGCCGATGGCGCACTGCGCTACGTGCCCGGCGCCACGCCGGCCGGCGCCCATGTCGACCTGCGTTTCGAGATGGATACGCTGGTGCTGATGAGCAGCGCGCCGCATCCGCTCGACTCGGCCGAGCAATGGCCGGCGCGGCCGGTGGCCTGGGAGGTTCGCCAAGCCGCACCGCTCGCCGAGCAGGATATCTGCCGAGATGCGCGTGCGGAGAACCAGCGCGGGTTTCTCAACAATCGGCTGTACCACCATCAGCACGCCTGCGGACATGAGCATGCGCAGGAGGTGACGGCATGATCCTCGAAAGCGCGCGGCTTGCGCACGATGCGCTGTATCGGCAGGAGGTCGGCGCCGGCGATTATTGGCTGCACGAGGTCAAGCGTGGGCAGACGCTGCGCATCGTCGATCTGAAGGGCAACCAGGCGGCCGATACGCTGTTCTACAACCTGCATGATCTGGCCGATCGGTACAGTGCGGTGGATACCATCCGCGAGCAGGGCAATGTCTACCTGAGCGTCGGTACCCGGCTGATGTCCACCGGCGGCAATGCGTTGCTGGAGATCGTTGCCGATACCTGCGGGCGCCACGATACGTTGGGCGGGGCGTGTGCGACCGAGAGCAATACGGTGCGGTATGCGCTGGAAAAGAAGTGCATGCATGCGTGCCGCGATTCCTATCTGCTGGCGCTGGCGGAGAACGATCACTACGGCCTGGGCAAGCGCGATATCGCGCACAACATCAATTTCTTCATGAATGTGCCGGTGACGCCGGAGGGTGGGTTGACCTTCGAGGACGGTATTTCTGCGCCGGGCAAGTATGTGGAGTTGCGTGCGGAGGTGGATGTGCTGGTGCTGATTTCCAACTGTCCGCAGCTGAACAATCCTTGCAATGGGTATGACCCTACGCCGATCGAGTTGCTGATATGGGAGTGAGGGCGTTTTCCGGTGGTTGCCGGGATTTTCTGGCAAAAACAAAGGGAATTTCCTCTGTGTCGAGGTTCTTTGCTCCTGGGTCTTTGGGTTGAAGCGGTGGAGCCCAGAGCAAATGCAGGAGCTTTCGCGCTGGCGCGCGAGTTACCTTTCTTTGCTTGTGCAAAGAAAGGTATCCCAAAGAAAGCACCCCCCGGGACGCGCGCCTTCCGCGCTGCGCGCTACAGGTGCGCGAGCCGATCAGGAATTTCCCGAAGGCACATCCTTGTGCCGTCGGGAAACGACGCGCTTCC
>JAATFS010000041.1 GCA_015655035.1 Lysobacterales bacterium
ATCGGAAGCTTTCTCAATCCCGCCGAACGGCTGCAAGGCAGATACCTTGAAATGCTTGCTCACGGCCTTCGACGGCCGTCACCGATGACGCAAGGGTCTAGGCAATGAAGCAATGCAAGCGCGGCAATATCGGCGGAAGGTGGGTGGGGGCCATGGCCGCATCGTGGCTGGGGTTTCCGGCCTGGGCGCAATCGGCCGATCCCAAGCCTTGGCAACTCAACATGGGGCGTGGCGTCACCCACACTGCGCGCATGGCCTACGAGGCACACATGGTGGCGTTGTGGGTGTGCGTGGCGATCGGGGTGATCGTATTCGGCGCGATAGCGTATGCGGTGTTCGCGTTCCGCCGCTCCAAAGGGGCGGTGGCCGCGCAGTTCAGCCACAACACCAAGGCCGAGATCGTGTGGACGGTGATTCCGGTGCTGATACTGATCGCGATGGCGTGGCCAGCGACGGCCAAGCTGATCGCGATGTACGACACCCGCGATTCGGAGATGACGGTCAAGGTGACCGGCTACCAATGGATGTGGAAGTACGAGTACCTGGGCCAGGACGTGGCGTTCACCAGCCGCCTGGAGCGCGAGTCCGATCGCATCCGCCAAAGCGGTGAGCGTCCGACGGCGGCGTCGCAGCCGCACTACCTGCTCGATGTCGATCACCGGCTGGTGTTGCCGGTGGATACCAAGATCCGTTTCGTCATCACCTCCGACGACGTGATCCATGCCTGGTGGGTACCGGCGCTGGGATGGAAGCAGGATGCGATCCCCGGGATCATCAACGAGGCCTGGACCAACATTGAGCAGCCGGGCGTGTATCGCGGTCAGTGCGCCGAATTGTGCGGCAAGGACCATGGCTTCATGCCAATCGTGGTCGAAGCATTGCCGAAGGCCGAGTTCCAGCGCTGGCTCGCGCAGCGCAAGCCGGCGCCGGCAGCGCCTGTGCCTGCTCCTGCGGAGCCAGCGGAGTCATCCGAAGCACTGGCCGACGCTCCCCCGCCGGCCACCCCCTAGACCTGATTCGCCCACGCTCCGTCTTCGCAGAGGTAGTCCACCGTCATGGCAACCGCAGTCGATCACCACGGGCAGTACCAGCAAGGTTTCGTCGAGCGCTGGTTGTTTTCGACCAATCACAAGGACATCGGCACGCTGTACCTGCTGTTCTCGTTCGTGATGTTCATCGTCGGCGCGGGCATGAGCGTGGTCATTCGTGCCGAGCTGATGCAGCCGGGCCTTCAATTCGTGCGGCCGGAGTTCTTCAACCAGATGACCAGCGTGCACGCGCTGGTAATGATCTTCGGCGGGGTGATGCCGGCGTTCGTCGGGCTGGCCAACTGGATGATTCCGTTGCAGATCGGGGCGCCAGACATGGCGCTTCCACGCATGAACAACTGGTCGTTCTGGCTGTTGCCGGTGGCGTTCACCCTGTTGTTGCTGACGCTGTTCCTGCCCGGTGGCGCGCCGGCGGGTGGCTGGACGCTGTATCCGCCATTATCGCTGCAAGGCGGCTACAACGTGGCCTTCACGGTGTTTGCGATCCACGTGGCCGGCATCAGCTCGATCATGGGTGCGATCAACATAATCGCCACCGTGCTCAACATGCGCGCGCCCGGTATCGATCTGCTGAAGATGCCGATCTTCTGCTGGGCCTGGCTGATCACCGCGTTCCTGTTGATCGCGGTGATGCCGGTGCTGGCCGGGGCGGTGACGATGCTGTTGACCGACAAATTCTTCGGCACCAGCTTCTTCAACGCGGCCGGTGGCGGTGACCCGGTGATGTACCAGCACATCTTCTGGTTCTTCGGTCATCCGGAGGTCTACATCATGATCCTGCCGGCGTTCGGCGTGGTCAGCGAGATCATCCCTACCTTCAGCCGCAAGCCGCTGTTCGGCTATCAGGCGATGGTGTACGCGACCGCGGCGATCGCGTTTCTGAGTTTCATCGTTTGGGCGCACCACATGTTCACCGTGGGCATGCCGCTGGGTGGGGAGATCTATTTCATGTTCGCGACCATGCTGATCTCGATCCCGACCGGGGTGAAGGTGTTCAACTGGGTCAGCACGATGTGGAAGGGATCGCTGACGTTCGAGGCGCCGATGCTGTGGGCGGTAGCATTCGTGATCCTGTTCAGCATAGGCGGTTTCTCCGGATTGATGCTGGCGATCGTGCCAGCCGACTTCCAGTACCACGACACCTATTTCGTGGTTGCGCACTTCCACTACGTGCTGGTCACCGGCGCGGTGTTCGGGCTGATCGCGGCGGTGTACTACTGGTGGCCGAAGTGGAGCGGGCGCATGTACCACGAGGGCTGGGCCAGGTTCCATTTCTGGTGGACGATGGTGTTCGTCAATCTGTTGTTCTTTCCGCAGCATTTTCTCGGCCTGGCCGGCATGCCGCGCCGCATCCCCGATTACAACGTGGTGTTCGCCGACTGGAACATGGTCAGTTCGATCGGTGCGTTCGGCATGTTCGTCACGCCGTTCCTGATGGCCGGCATTCTTTACAGCTCGCTGCGATGGGGAGCGAAGGCGCAGGACCGGGTCTGGGAAGGCGCGCGTGGACTCGAATGGACGGTGCCGTCACCGGCGCCGGCGCATACCTTCACCGTGCCGCCGGTGATCAAGCCAGGAGACCTTGCGCATGAAGACATCGACCACTGAGTACGATCCGTCTGCGGTGGTGGCGCGCGTGTTGGCCGATGCGCAGTACCACGCCCGGCGGCGTCGCGGGGTGCGCCGCACCACGATCGCGGTGGGGATCGTAGCCGTGTCGATCTATGCCGCTTTCATCCTGTCCGGAGTGATCGGGCGATGAGCGCGCCGGTGTCTGCGAGGTCGCCGAGCGCCGGGCTGCTCAAGCTGCTTGGCGTGGTGCTGGCGGTGTTCGTGCTTACGTTCTCGCTGGTGCCGCTGTATCGCATCGCGTGCGAGAAGGTGTTCGGTATCCGGCTGGAACGCGGGCCGGGCGGCACCCAGGCCGGTACTGCCGCAACCCCCACCCGGCGGCGCACGGTAATGGTGGAATTCGACGGTAGCGTCAATTCGCGTCTGCCGTGGGCATTCCATCCGCAGCGGCTGACGATGGAGGTGGTGCCCGGCGAGCTCAACGAGGCATCGTATGTCGCGCGAAACGACAGCGACCAGGCGGTAGTGGGCAGTGCGGCGCCATCGGTGGCGCCGGCGCGCGCGTCGGGTTACTTCAACAAGACCGAATGCTTCTGCTTCACCGCACAGACCTTGCAAGCCGGCGAGCAGCGCGACATGCCGCTGCGTTTCATCGTGGATCCGGCGCTGCCGGCCGACGTCAATACGATCACGTTGTCCTATACGTTCTATCGCAACGATGCGCTGACGTCGGCGCTGGAGAACGAAGGCGCCACCGTGGCGCGGGGTGGCGCTCGCTGATGGGCACATCGATCAAGCACGTGGGACTTGCCTCCCACACCTAGAGATAGCCGTCGACCCTGGCGGGTAGAACGACAACCGGACAAGCAACGACATGGCCGAACACACTCCCGATGCGACTGCCTATTTCGTACCCCACCACAGCAAGTGGCCGTTCGTCGGATCGATCGCGATGCTGCTGACGATGATCGGCGTGGCCAGCTGGCTCAACGATGCCGGCTGGGGGCGCTGGACCTTCCTGGCCGGCATCGCGATGCTGGGCGCCACGCTATTCATGTGGTTTGGCGATGTAATCGGCGAATCCAATAGTGGCCACTACAACCGGCAGGTGGATGGCTCGTTCCGGATGGGAATGGTGTGGTTCATTTTTTCGGAGGTGATGTTCTTTGCCGCGTTCTTCGGTGCGCTGTTCTACACGCGAATGCTCTCGCTGCCGTGGTTGAGCGGGCATGGCGATGGGGTCATGACCAACGAGCTGTTGTGGGACGGCTATTCGGCCGGCTGGCCGTCGAACGGGCCGGCGGCGATCGGCGGGCCGTTCCAGACCATTCCGGCCTGGGGATTGCCGTTGATAAATACGCTGATATTGCTCAGTTCGGGGGTCACGCTGACCATCGCGCATCACGCGTTGAAGGCAGGGCAGCGCAGCCGGCTACTGGTATTCCAGGGACTGACGGTGATACTGGGCGGTGTATTTCTGTATCTGCAGGCCAAGGAGTACCTGCATGCCTACCACGCGCTCAATCTGACGCTGGCCTCGGGTATCTACGGCTCCACATTCTTCATGCTTACCGGTTTCCATGGTCTGCACGTGGCGCTGGGCACGATCATGCTGCTGGTGATGTGGCTGCGCGCGGCGCGTGGGCATTTCAGCCGCGATCACCACTTCGCGTTCGAAGCGGCGGCGTGGTACTGGCATTTCGTCGACGTGGTCTGGTTGGCACTGTTTCTGTTCGTCTATGTGCTTTGATGCCGGGATCAGGGGCTCGACTCTGCGTGGGTCGTTCAATCCGCACATCCCATCGCCGGCCTCACAGCCCATGCGGTTTGATCCAGCCGGTGTAGATGCCCAGGATCACCAGCAGGATCAAGCCGACCGATAGCACGATGCGCCAGGTCAATGCGTTGACGGTGCGGTTGCTCTGGCCACGGTCGGTGAGCAGGTAGTACAGACCGGCGCCCAGATTCCATACGATCACGATCAGGAACGCGATGATCAGCAAGGTCTTCAGCGAATCGTTCACGGGCATTTCCGCAGCAATCGCGAGGTCACCATTGCACGCTCTTTTGCGGGCGTTGTCATGACGCGCCAGCACATGATCCTCGGCGGGTGGAGTACGGCGCTGGTGGTGGCGATCGCATTCACGGCACTCGGCCACTGGCAATGGCAGCGCATGCGCCAGAAACAACAACTGCTTGAGCAGGTCGCGCAGGTGGGCGCGCATCCGCAGGCACTGGAACAGGCGCTGGCCCGGCCGCCCGGCGTGTACTGGGTCGATGGACGCGGCCGCTTCTTGCCAGAGCGGATATTGCTGGACAACCAGATGCATGCCGGCCGCGCGGGCCTGCGCGTATACCAGCCGCTGATACCGGAGGGCGGCGGCAGGGAGGTGCTGGTCGATTTGGGGTGGGTGCCGGTGCCGCCGGACCGGCAATTGCCGACGGTAGCCTCGGTGCTGGGGGAGCACAGGGTGCGTGGCTTGCTGATGGCGCCGCCGTCGGCGGGAATCGCGCTGGGGCCGGCGCTGGCTGCCACCGCGCAGCCGGGCGCCTGGCTGGCTACCCGGATCGAGCCGGAGGCGATTGCGCGGACGCTCGGCAGGCGCGACATTTCGTCGCAGGTGCTGCGCCTGGATCCGGTGCTGCCGCTAGGTTATGCCCGTGACCTGGAGGTGCTGCCCAATACGCTTCCGCCCGCGCGGCACCTGGGTTACGCGGTGCAGTGGTTTGGCCTGGCGCTGGCGGTGCTGGTAACTGCCGCCATCCTGCACTGGCGGGCATGGCGTCGGCCGGGTGGGCGTTGATGGCTGCGGCATGAGAAAATCAGCGGCATGACTTCATCCATTCCGGCTACGCCGCGCTCGGTCAGACGCGGCCGCAGGATGCTGATCGCCTTGGTGGTGCTGTTCTTTGGCTCGATGTTGGTGGCCGGAGCGCTGCGCTTTTCCGGCTGGCAGCCATCCGCGACCCGTAACCACGGCGAGTTGCTGTCGCCGCCGGGCGACCTGCGCGCGCTGACGCCGGTGCGCGCCGATGGCAGCGCCTATGCGTGGCAGCCGGCCGAGCGGCTGTGGCGGATCGCGTTGGCGCCCGCTGCGGACTGCGCGCCAAAGTGCGTGGCTCTGGCCAGGGATCTGGACAAGGTCTGGCAATTGCTGGGTCACCATGCCGACAAGGTGCAACTGTTGTGGATCGGGGTGCCGCCCGCGGAGGTGCCGTCGCTGCCGGCGTTGCAGGTGCTACGTGCCGATCCGGCACTGCGGCAAGGGTTGCCGCGGGTGGATGATGCGGCGGGCGTGCCGGTCTATGTAATCGATCCAAACGGCTTCGTGATCCTGCGCTATCCACCGGGTTTCGACCCGGCCGGCCTGCGCGCGGATCTGTCCAAGCTACTGAAGTTGATGTAACTCTTTCGATGAACCCAATCCGATGAACCTGTTCGCCCGTCCGGCCCTGTTCCGGCATTTCCATCGCATGGCCTGGCTGGCCACGCTGTTCACCGCGAGCACCATCATGTTCGGTTCGTTCGTGCGCCTGTCCGATGCCGGGCTGAGCTGTCCGGACTGGCCCACCTGCTATGGCCGTGTCACCTGGCCGCAGACCAGCGACGAGGCCAATGCGCATGTCGCCAGCAAGATCCGTCCGCTGGAGAGCCACAAGGCCTGGCGCGAGCAGGTGCACCGCTTCCTGGCCGGCGGCCTGGGCGTCGAGATTCTGGTGCTGTCGTTGCTGGCGGCGCGCCGGCGTCGGCTGGGCATCGCCCAGATCGTCACCGCCTCGGTGCTGGTGGCGCTGTCCATTCCGTTGTACATGTCGGGTTTGCACGACGCGGCCGTGGCGGTGGCGCTCGTGGGCGAGATCATCCTGCTGGCGGCGGCGCTGCGCTGGTCCAATAGCGATCTTGCGCGGGTGGCGGTGCTGACGCTGGCGGTGGTGAACTTCCAGGCGCTGCTGGGCATGTGGACGGTCACCTTGCTGCTCAAGCCGATCGTAGTGATGGGGCATCTACTCGGCGGCATGCTGATGTTCGCGTTGCTGGCGTGGATGGCATGGCGCGCGACCCACTTGCCGATCACGCTGGCCGATGCGTCGCGGCTGAAATGGCTGTTGCGCCTGGGCGTGGTGATACTCGGCGTGCAGATCGCGCTGGGCGGCTGGGTCAGCGCCAACTACGCAGCACTGGCCTGCGGCGGCGGCAGTTGGTCGGCGGACAATTTTCCGCGATGCGTGAGCCAATGGTGGCCGCCGCATGATTTCGGCGAGGGCTTCACCCTGTGGCGCGGCATCGGCGTGGATTACGAGGGCGGCGTGCTGGACGGCGCGGCACGTATCGCGATCCAGATGGCGCATCGACTGTGGGCGGTCGTGGCCGCGTTCTATCTGTGGTGGCTGGCGTGGCGGTTGTCGCGTTCGCCGAGCATGCGCGGCTGGGCGGTGGCGTTGGCGCTGCTGGTGGCAGTGCAGGTGCTGTTGGGTGTGTTCAACGTCAAGCTGGCGTTGCCGCTGGCGGTGTCGGTGATGCACAACGCCGGCGCGGTGGCGCTGCTGTTCGTGCTGGTGTCCTTGCTCGCGCGGCTGCGCGCACCGGAATGAACATGTTGGCGCACGCACGTGACTATTGGGACCTGACCAAGCCGAAGGTGGTCGCCTTGATCGTGTTCACCGCGTTGGTGGGCATGTTCCTGGCGATTCCTGGGGCGCCCACGCTGGAACAGGTGCGGATCGGCTTGCTCGGGTTTTTCGGGATATGGCTGGCGGCCTCGGCGGCGGCGGCGATCAATCAGCTGCTGGATGCGAAGATCGACGCGCAGATGGCGCGCACGTCGTGGCGGCCGCTGGTGGTGGGCAAGGTGCGACCGGCGCAGGTGCTGATCTTTGCCGGTGCGCTGATCGTGCTGTCGATGACGATCCTGGTGGTATGGGTCAACCTCATCACGGCGGTGCTCACGTTCGCCTCGCTGATCGGCTATGCGGTGATCTACACGGTGTACCTGAAGCGGGCGACCTCGCAGAACATCGTCATCGGCGGCCTTGCAGGCGCGACGCCGCCGATGCTGGGGTGGGCGGCGGTGACGGGGATGCACACCGGTGCGGACTGGATCTACTCGTCGCTGTTGGTGCTGATCATCTTCGTCTGGACGCCGCCGCACTTCTGGGCGCTGGCGATCTTTCGCCGCGCCGACTACGCCAAGGCCTCGATCCCGATGTTGCCGGTGACCCACGGCGTGGCACACACGCGGCGGCAGATCATGCTCTACACCGTGTTGTTGACGGTCGTGACGCTGCTGCCGGTGGCGGTGGGCATGTGCGGGATGTTCTACCTGGGCGGCACGCTGGTGCTGGACGCGGTGTTCCTCTGGTACGCCTGGCGCATGCTGGATCCGCCGGACGAGCAGTTCTCGATGAAGACCTTCGGTTATTCCATCGTCTACCTGATGGCGTTGTTCGCGTTCCTGATGGTCGACCACTGGCTGCTGCCCTGGTTGTAGGCAGCGGCTAGTCCCGCTACCAGGAGCGCGGCAGCGGAAGCCGCCCGGGCTGCAAATCCGTCTGCGCGGTGCGGAATTTCCGCCGATTCTTGACCTGTAGCCGGGCTACAGGCCGGCGAATCGTCGAAAATCCGCCCTCGCCCAGTGGAATTTTCGCCACGAACGTTTCTGCCGCCCACGTTCCTAGGCTCAGCCCAGCCAGCCGGCGCAGCGCTCGCGATCCTGGCTGTCGCAACTGGTGTGCATCTTCCGGCGCAGACGCTCGAGTACGGCGCTGCCGCCGTGGGCCTGGCTCCAGGTCTGTAGCGACTTGCCCAGGGTGTCGAAACGCTGACGGGTGCGCTGGTGGTAGCCGCCTGGCTGGCTGGCCAGCTCGCCGATCACCTGGCCGGCGGCCGACTCGATCGCGGCGGTGTCGTCGGGTTTCAGCCGGATCAGCCCATCCACATAGAGCACGCCCCATTGCACCCGGGTGGCCGGGCCTTCTGCGCTTTCGTAGGCCTGCTTGAGCCAGTTCACCGCACCCTGGTCGTCGCCCCGCGCCTCGGCCAGGTCGGCCAGCTCGGGCATGTAGTAGTACGGCGTCTTGCTGCGCTTGAGTTCGGCCAGCAGTAATTGCTCGGCGCCGGCACGGTCGCCGGCCTCGCTCAGCAGATAGGCGGCGGTACTGAGGGTGGATTGGCGCTCGTAGTCGGTCTTGGCCGCCTGGTCGGCCCATCGCACCCGTTGCTGCACTTTCTCGCGGACGGCCACCGGCACGGGAACGGCCTGCTTGGAGGGGGTGCCGGTGTCGCCCTGGCCGAGCTGGGCCAACTGGATTTGCGCATACACGGTCGCCAGGCGGTCGCTGATCGGCAGCGAGGTGTCGGCATAGACCTTGTCCAGTGCCTGGCTCAGCGCCTGGGACAGCGTGTCGCGCTCGCGCGCATCGGTTGCCGCCGCTTGCACCAGGCGGGCCCCGTCGTAGCTCAGAACCCCGCGATTGGTACGGACTTCGGCCGGGTCGGCGAGCACGGATTGCAGCAGCGCACGCTGGCTCGCGCGCGTCGCGGTATCGACGGCAGCACCGGGCGCGCGGTGCTGGGTGGCCAGCACCAGCAGCGCGAAGCGGCGTTGCAATCGCGGTTGCGGGGCCGCTTTCGACAGCTGCGTCAACACGCTTGCGGTGTCATCGGCCTTGACCAGGCGATTGGCGTCCACGCTCCAGCCGTATTCGCCGAGCAGGGTCCAGTCGTCGGCGCTGAGCTGGCCTGGAGTGTGCAACGCCCGCTCCAGCAATTGAGCAGAGGTGGTGGTGCGGGTCGCGGCAACGCGCAATACATCGGCCAGGCGTGCGGTATCGCTGTCGCCGGCGAGGCGGGTGATCTCGCTGCGATCGGGGCGCAGCACGATGATCGTCGGGTAGCCCTTGACGCCGAAGCGCTCGCCCCAGGCCTGCGCGCCCTCCGAGTCGCCATCCAGGTGCACCGCGACGAATTGCCGGGTGCGCGCAATGAAATCCGGATCCTTGAACAACGTGGCCTTCAGCCGGTTGCAGGGTGGGCACCACGCTGCGCCCCAGTACAGCAGGATCGGCTTGCCGCTTTCGCTGGCTTCGGCGAAAGCGTCCTGCACATCGCCTTCGCGCCAGGCGATCCCGGTGTCGGCGGCAGGCACCGCTGGTGTAGCGGCCTGCGGAGACGCTTCTGGGATCGGCGGCTTGCTGCAAGCGGCCATTGTCAGCGTGGCAAGCAGGCTGACAATGGCCAGGGTGGAGCGAACAAACAGCGGGTTCATGGGCAGGCACCGATGCGCAGACAAGACGTCGATCGTGCACTCTATCGAGTAGACGCAGCGGCGAGCGACTCGCCGACATGACGTTTGTGCATCTGCATATGGCCCGGCCGGCCGCATCGAGCGGCG
>JAATFS010000511.1 GCA_015655035.1 Lysobacterales bacterium
CGCACCACGCGGCCCAGGTTGAGCACCATCGCGGTCTGGTCTTCGCGAACCACGTAGACCGAGCCCAGCAACCCCAGCAATACGACCACGACCAGGCCGATCAAAAGCGAGTTCTTCATTATTCGTTCCCCTCGCGACCGGTCGGCCGCGCACTGCGATCCGGGTTGCGGATGGTCTCGGCCGAACTACCCTGCGCCGCCGGCAGCACCACGTCCTGCGGCAGCAGCGACGGCGCATTGCCCACCGAAGCCGAAGTTCCCGTACCGCTCTTGTTGGCGTCGGCGGGCATCGGCACGTAGATGATCTGGCGACCATCGCCGCCGATGACCTTGCGGTTCTCCGACAGCACCTTCTGCACCGTTTCCAGCCACAACCGCTTGCGCGTGACTTCCGGTGCATTGGCGTATTGCTGCTGCAACAGGGTGAAGCGGTCGGCGTCGCCCTCTGCCTTGGAAAGCACCGCCTCCTTGTAACCCTCTGCCACGGTACGGGTGCGCGAGGCCTGGCCACGTGCTTCCGGCACCACCTTGGCGGCATAGGCCTGGGCCTCGTTGATCAGGCGCTCGCGCACCTGCTGCGCACCGTTGACCTCATCGAACGCCGGCTTGACCTCTTCCGGCGGACGCGCGTCGGGCAGGGTCAGGCCGGTCACCGACAGGCCGGTGTTGTAGGCGGTCAACGCGGTCTGCAAGCGTTCCTTGGCGGCGATCGCCAGCGGTCCGCGATTGTTGAGGATGGCATTGAGGTCGGAACGACCCACCTGCTCGCGCACCGCGCTCTGGGCGGCCTGCTCCAGCACCAGATCGGCATTGCGCGAACCAAACAGGTACTGGCGCGGGTCGCTGATCTGGTACTGCACGTTGAGCGAGACATTGACGATATTCTCGTCACGCGTCAGCACCGGCACCTGGTTGCTGAAGGTCTTGATCTCGGTGGCATTGACCTTGCGCACCGATTCGATCGGCCACGGCAGCTTGAAGCTGGGGCCAGGCTGCAGCACCCGCGAGAACTGGCCGAAGCGCAGCACCACGCCGCGCTGCTGCTCGCCGATCAGCTGGAAGCTGGACAGCACCACCAGCAACGCCACACCGATCAGCGCCCAACGCCAGATGCCCCCGTCCAGAAGGTCTTTCAACGGACCCGGCAGGCCCGGCAAGCCGCCCCAACCGCCGCCATTGCCGCCACCGCGCGGTTTCCAGGACCCACGCGGGGTCGGATCCGGGCCGTCTCCGCCCTTGCTGCCGGGTGTGTTCCAGGCCATGCACGCTCCAATGCTCTAGGGGCTGTGCGGGCCATTCCCGCCATGCCACCGTGTTTGATGAATTGCCGATTCTACAAGATGGGGCAGACTCGGCGGTTCGGAAGGGGTGGTCGGATACGTTGTTTATTGATACTGGCCGGTTCTGGAGGGGCCGGCCTACGCAACTTGCCGACCGTGCGTGCCCTTTGAACGGCTGTCCCCGGCGAAACAACGACGGCCGTCCATGCCGGCAACGCACAAACACCCCTACCGACTCCCCCGCCCTGTGCCTGGGCCACTCCGGTCCATACCCAACGGCACGGTGCGACAAAGTGCGGCTGCCCCATCCAGCGGCACGGCCGCGGCCCAGGCCGACACCCGTTCCCCGCAATCCGCCGGTCCGACCGGGCATGCCCGCCGGACCGAAGCGCGATCAGATGCTTTCGCCGAACGCCTTGGCCAGGCTGCGATACGCCTTTTTCTGCGCCTCGCTGGTCGGGGCCGGGGCCAGTATCTCCAGCTCCACGATCTGGTCGCCGGACGGGCTACCCGGCAAACCACGTCCCCGCAGGCGCAGCTTGCGCCCGGCCTCGGATTCGGCAGGCACCTTCAGCTCCACCGCGCCGCCCAGGGTGGGCACGCTGATGGTGGTTCCCAGCGCGGCCTGCCATGGCGATACCTGCAAGGTGTAGAGAATGTTGCGGCCGTCGACCTCGAACTGAGGATGCGCAGCGTATTCGATCTCCAACAGCAGGTTGCCGCCGCCGTTGCCCTGCCCGGTCAGGCGGATCGCCTGGCCCGGCTGGACGCCCTTGGGCACGCGGACATCCAGTTGCCTGCCATTGATGGTGATGCGCACGCTGTCGCCGGAATAGACCGCCTCCAGCGGCACCGCGAGCTTGGCACGCGTATCCCCGCGCGGCGGCACGCCCGCACCACCGCCCCGCGCGCGGCCGCCGCGCTGGTTGGCGAACAGGCTCTCGAAGAAATCGCTGAAGCCGCCGCCGGCACCGCCGTTGCCGAACACTTCTTCGAAATCGAAACCGCCGCCGCCGTTGAAATTAGGCGGCGCGTTGAATTCCTCGCCGGGCCGATATCCTTGCGCGCGCAACTGATCGTAGGCCGCACGCTTCTGCGGGTCGCGCAGCGCCTCGTAGGCTTCGTTGATCGCCTTGAATTTTTCCTCGGCGCCGGCCTCCTTGCTGACGTCGGGATGGTATTTGCGCGCCAGCCGCCGATAGGCGGTCTTGATCTCTGCCTCGCCCGCGCTGGGCTCGACACCGAGTGTCGCGTAGTAATCCTTGAATTCCATCCATCACACCTCTGAAAAAGGAGTGGCCCGCAGCCGCAAAGCCGCGGGCCAGCCGCATCGCGGCCCGGTTCCACACTGCCGCTATTCTAGAGCGCACCCTGCACTTTTTCGTGAGTACGAAGCCGCCCAGGGTGCATCGAGACAAGACTCGCGGCGCGGGCCGGGAGCGAAGCCGTTACCGGCCTCGCTCAGAATTGCCTATTGCACCGACCCGGCATTGGGCAAGGTCGCGCCGCCGCCCACCTGGATCCGTCGCGGGGTCGCGGCCGGCTTCTTGGGGATGCGGATTTCCAGCACGCCATTGCTGCCGGAAGCGGTAATGCCGTCGGCGTCGGCGCTGTCGGGCAAGGCGAAACGTCGATGGAAACTGCCGTAGCGGCGTTCGATCCGCGAAAAGCGCTCGGCCTGGCTGCGCGACTCGCCCTGGCGCTCGCCCTTGATCGACAGAATACCCTTGTCCATCTGCACCTCGATCTGGGCGGGATCGATCCCGGGCAGGTCCGCGTACAGTACGAACTGGTCGGGCTCTTCCTTGATGTCCACGCGCGGAACCCACTGCGCGGTGACCACGGCCGATTCGTCGGTGTCGGCGCCCTGCTCGAAGAAGCGATCGAACACCTGCCTGATCTCGTTCTGTAGCGAGGCCTGCTGCAGCGAAGCCTGGGCCGGCCACGGTTGATAGCGGACGATACTCATGACAATGCCTCCTGATAGTTGGTTTGCGGCGAGGCCCAGCCGATGCCAAAACCTCACCTACCGCGTCAAATAAGCGCGTCCGGCAGATTTTCAAGCCGTCTTGACACCACCTTTTCAAAGGCCTTCCTAGACTGCGTTCAGCCAAGGAACCCGCCATGTCAATCAAGGTCGGAGAACGCATCCCCGAGGTCGTGCTCAAGCGGCTTAAGGACGGAATCGAGAGCGTGGACACCCGCACCCTGTTCGCCGGGCGCAAGGTGGTGGTGTTTGGCGTACCGGGGGCCTTCACCCCCACCTGTTCGGCCAAGCACCTGCCGGGCTACATCGAGCACTTCGAGCAATTCCGCCGGCGCGGCATCGAGGTGTATTGCACAGCGGTCAACGATCCATTCGTGATGCAGGCCTGGGGCCGTGCCCAGTTGGTTCCTCCCGGCCTGCATCTGCTGCCGGACGGCAACGGCGAACTGGCCCATGCACTGGGCCTGGAAACCGACGCCAGTGCCTCAGGCATGGGAACCCGCTCACGACGCTACGCGCTGTATGCGGACGACGGCATCGTGCAGGCGCTGTTCGTCGAGGCGGCGGGTGAATTCAAGGTATCCGCGGCCGACTACGTACTTGAACACCTTCCCGAATCCAAAGACACCTGACAACCCAACCACAGAGGAGACGGCCAGCCATGTCCGACAAGCCAGCCAAGAACATCCCATCGCTCCAGGGCTTAACCGACACCGCCACCCTGCGCGCAAATGCACGCAAGAGCATCGAGGACGGCGCGATTACCGACACCTACATCGCCGACCGCGAAGCCATCATCAAACTGCTCAACGACGCGCTGGCCACCGAATACGTGTGCGTCCTGCGCTACTACCGCCACTACTTCACCGCCAAGGGCATGCTCGCCGACGCGGTCAAGGCGGAATTCCTGGAGCACGCGCAGCAGGAGCAGGAACACGCCAGCAAACTGGCCGAGCGCATCGTCCAGCTCGGCGGCGAACCGGATCTCAATCCGGACACCCTGACCCAGCGCTCGCACGCCGAGTACAAGGAAGGCACCGACCTGCGCGACATGGTGCGCGAGAACCTGATCGCCGAGCGCATCGCCATCGACAGCTACCGCCAGGCGATCAACTTCGTCGGCGACAAGGACACCACCACCAAGCGCATCCTCGAACATATCCTGGCGCAGGAAGAGGAGCACGCCGATGAATTCGCCGATCTGCTGGACGGCTGGATCGGCAAGTAACCATCGACCCAGTAAGCAGACAAGTCGCCGCGCGGCGCCTTGTCTGCTTGGATCGAAGGACAGCAACGACCGCTGCGCTATGCCCCAGGCTTGGCCGCCGGCAGCGTCATTACCGCGACCGTACCGGTAGCATCGGTGCGCCGCTGCAGATCGAGGGCGCCCCCTTGCGCTTCCAGAATCTGCCGCGACAACACCAGGCCGATACCCGAGCCGTTGGGCTTGGTGGTGAAGAACGGTACGAAGAGGTTCTCGCTAGCCGGCAGACCGACACCGGCATCGACGATCTCGATCCGTACTCGTGCGCCATCGCCTGCTGCACGCAACCGCACCTGCGCCTTACCACCGGCTTCCAGCCCGTTACGCAGCAGGTTGATCAGCACCTGTTCGAGTTGATCGGCATCGGCTCGCACCCACAGGCCATCCTCCACCTCAAACTGGAGCCGCTGATCGTCGAGTAGCCGTTGTACCTGATCGCACAATGGCGCCAGCTCCAGCACCGCCAATACCGGTTCAGGCAACCTGGCCAGCCGCGCGTAGCCTCCCAGGAAGCGTTGCAATGCCGCGCTGCGCTGCTCGATCAGGGTCAAGCCGCTGCGCAGGTCCTCGCGCAGCTCGACATCGAGTTCGGTCGGCTGAGCTGCCAGCAGCCGTCCCAACGTATCTGCGATAGAGCCGATCGGCGCCAGCGAGTTGTTGATCTCGTGGCTGAGCACCCGCAACAGCCGCCGGAACGCCTGCGCCTCTTCCTCGCGCAGCGCGCGTTCCATCGGCTGCAACACCAGCAACTGGCCCGCCTGGCTACGGCTACGCAGCGAGGCGTGATTGACTTGCCAACGACCGGCCTGACCCGCGAAGGCCTGCGCATGGATGCTGCCGGCAGGCACTGCGAACAACCTGTCCAGACCTAGTTGCGCTGCACTCAGGCCCAATAATTCCTGTGCCGGGCGGCCGAGCAGATGCTCGCCAGCAGGATTGAGCATACGCAAGCGCAGATCGCCCTCGAACGCGAATACCGCACCGTCCAGGCTCGCCAAGGTCTTGCTGAGCAGTTGCAGGGTTTCCTGCAGGCCGCGACGCTCGTCTTGCAGATGCGCGGCCAGTCGGTTGAAGCCGGCGACCAGCACGGCATGGTCGCCACGCTCGCGTGACGACCATGCACGTACGCTGTAGTCGCCTTCGCGCAATGCCTCCACCAGATTGGCCAGCGTACGCGCGCCGCGCCCAGGCACGCCGCGAAGCGCAAAGGCAGCTGCAATGCTCAGTGCCATCACCACCGCCAGCAGCAGCCAGCGACCATGCTGATTCGGCACGCCTGCCAGCAGGACCAGCATCAGTGCACCCAGCGCCGGTGCGGCCACCAGCAACAAACCAATGGTGTCGCGCCAGCGAATCGACATCACGCCCCGCCGTCGCGCAGGCCATGTTTGGCCATACGCCGGTACAGGCTTTGACGGGTGATGCCCAACTGGTCCGCACAGCGTTGCAGGTTGCCATGCTGGTCGCGCAACGCACGACGCAGAAGCAGCGCCTCGGCCTGATCCAGCGTCATGTGACCCAGCTCAGTTGCCTGCGTTGGTGCTGCCGGCTGCAGGCGCAAATCGGCCACGCCGATCTGCGTGCCCTGGGTCAGTAGCGCGGCGCGCTCCATCACATGCGAGAGTTCGCGCACGTTGCCCGGCCAGGCATAGTCGAGCAACGCATGCTCTGCCGATACCGCCAACACCGGTTGCATGCGCCCGTAGCGCTGGCTGGCGGTGGCCAGGTAGTGCCGAGCCAGTGGCACGATATCCGCGTGACGCTCGCGCAGTGGCGGCACCCGCACCGAGAACGTATTGATCCTGTACAGCAGATCCTGTCGGAAACGTCCAGCGGCTACTTCGACCGGCAGATCGGCATTGGTGGCGGCCACGATGCGCACGTCCACCCGTTGCGTGCGCGAGGCACCCAGCCGTTCGAACTCGCCGTCCTCGATCACCCGCAGCAGCTTCGGCTGCTGTTCCAGCGGCAGGTTGCCGATTTCGTCCAGCAGCAGGGTGCCGCCATCGGCCAGTTCGAACCGCCCAGCCCGCTAGGTCCGCGCATCGGTGTAGGCCCCGCGCACGTGGCCAAACAATTCGGCTTCGAACAGCGTGGGCGCGATCCCACCCACGTTTACCTTCACCAGCGGCTTGTTCGCGCGCGGCGACCATTGGTGGATCAGCTGCCCGATCAGACTCTTGCCGGTGCCGTTTTCGCCCAGCAGCAGGACCGGTGCATCGCTGTGCGAAATGCGTTGCAGTTCCTCGACCAGTTGGCGCATGACCAGCGATTCGGCAATGAAGCCCGGTTGGCCCTCGGCCAGCAGCAACGCGTTGTTGGCCGCCAGCCGCTGCACGTCGCGCTGGCTGTGTTGTAGCGCAATCCGCGCTTCAAGCACGGCCAGTACGCGCGCATTCTGCCAGGGCTTTTCAATGAAGTCGGCCGCGCCCACACGCATCGCCTCCACTGCCAGGTCGACGCTGGCCCACGCCGTCATCGCGATCACGGGCAGGTTCGGCCACTGCGCCGCGACCTGCGCGATCAAGGCCAGGCCCTCTGTGCCGGAAGTGGTATCGCGAGTGTAGTTCATGTCCACCAGGACTGCGGCGAAGCTGTCACCACGCAGGCAAGCCAGGCCTTCTTCCGGCGAGGCCGCACCCACGATGCCGTAGCCGGCGGTCTTGAGCAGAAGGCGCAAGGCATCGCGGACATCGGCCTGGTCGTCGACGACCAGGATGCGTTGCACCGGCGAGGGAAGATATCCAGACATCCCGGCCAAGTCTAAGGGTTACGCCAGTGCATTACGCCTGCAGCGCCTGCATCGGCGACACTCGCGCAGCGCGCAGCGCCGGCACCAGGCTGGCCAATACCGCCGCCAGTGCCAGGGCGACCAGCACGACAGTAATGGCCAAAGGATCGGACGCACCCACGCCGAACAGGAAGCGCTGCACCAGCCGCGCCAGCGACAGCGCCGCGACCAGGCCGATGCCCAAGCCCAGCAGCACCTGGCGCGTACACTCGCCCAGCACCTGGAGTGCCAGTCGTGCAGGCGCTGCGCCCATTGCCGCGCGGATGCCGAACTCGCTGCTGCGCGCGGCCACGGTCACCGCCGTGACGGCGTACAAGCCGACCGAGGCCAGCACCAAGGCCAGGGCCGCGAATACACCGACCAGCAACAGGTTGAGCTTTTGCTGACTGGTGGTGCTGGCCACCACCTGCTCCATGGTCTGGATGTCGCCGATCGGCTGCCCTGGCGCCACGCTTTCGACAAGGCGCGGCAGATCGCGCTGTATCTGGCCGGTGCTACCCGGTTGCACTCGCACCGCATAGCTGAGCGGAATGAAATCGCGGACCAGTTCCCATATTGGCGGCGGCATCTGCGCCATCGGCAGGTACAACACTCCTGGCGCGGCTTGCGCCGGACCGTCCTGACGAACGTCGCCCACCACACCGATCACGCGCATGGGCCGCGCACGTGGATCGTCGACGTTGAGCGAAATGATCTGGCCAATGGCAGTGCCGCCATGCAGATGATCGCGCACGAAGGCCGCGCTGACCAGGCAGACCGGTTCGCCACCCGCCACGTCCTGGCGCTCGTCGAAACCGCGCCCGGATAGCAGCGGAATACCGAACACCTGGAGAAAGCCAGCCGTGACCGGACGGTACTGCGCATTGGTCTGGCTGCCATCCGGAAAGTTCATCAGCATGTTGAATTGCGAACCAGTCGGGAGATTCGTCGCCGCGCCGGCATGCACTACACCCGGCCGTGCCTGCAAGGCCTCCAGGATCTGCTGGGCCTGATGCGTCACCGCGGCGACATCCGGTGTACGTGCCAATACCGGCGCCAAACTGAAGGTGGCAACGGAGCGGCTCTCGAAGCCCATCGGTACCTGCGACAGCTGCTGCAGGCTGCGCAGGAACAGGGCCGCACCAACGAGCAGCACCACCGCAACGGCCAGTTGCACGACCACCAATCCGCGTCCCAGCCGGCCTGATGCGCGGCTGGGTCCGGACCGACCACCGCCCACCAGTTCGGCAACCAGTGCTTGCCGGCTGGAGCGCCACACGCCGATGCAGGCCGCCAGCAATGCGACCAATACGCCTACGGCCAGCGCCACCATCACCGTTACGGCGGACACGTGCAGCGCCTGCGCACGCATCCATTCCGGCGGAACCCACGCCTCCAGCATCCGCAGGCCCAGCCACGCCAGTACCAGCCCGCCGGCCCCGCCAGCCACGCCGACCAGCAGACCTTCAGCCAACGACGGCAGCGCCAGTCGCAGCCATGGCGCGCCGAGAGCGGCACGTACTGCGCCGTCATGACTGCGCGCCAGTGCCCGCAATAACATCAGGTTGGCCAGGTTGACCGCCGCGATCGCCAGCACGCACACGGCCGCGCCCAGGAACAGATGCAGCGTGCCGCGACCTGCCGAGAAGACGACCTGCTTCAGGTCGCGCACGCCGAGCGCAGTACGCTTATAAAACTCGGTGAGATTGTCACTGCCGTGAGCAGCATCCAATCCGGCTGTACGCAGGCGTGTGCCCACTTCCTCATCGGCCTGAGCCAAGGTCACACCCGCCGCCAGACGAGCCACGATGTACTCGTTGTTAGAGAGATTACGGGTATCCCCCAGGTCCGGCTGCAACGGCAGGATGATGTCGAACGGCGTGTCCCACTCGAGCCTGGCCGGTGCAACTCCGATGACCGGCAGGGCCTTGCCCTCCACTTCCAACGAGCGACCAAGCGCGGCGGAATCGCCGCCAAAAAGCTGCTGCCAGGCGTCATATCCAAGGATCACGCCCCGCGGTCCATTCGGCTTATCTTCCTCGGCGCTGAAGTTGCGCCCCAGCGCCATCGGACGGCCCAGCGCCCGCAGAAAGCCGCCGTCTGCGCGTAGCGCGGTGACCACTTGTGGGCCGCCGGGCCCGACGATGTTGGTATTGACCGCGAAGCCGCGCACGATGCCCGACACCGCCAGCGACTTCACCGGCTTGATTGCCGCGTACAGGCCTGGTGCGCCGCTGACCCGCTCACCCTCTTTGATCCCGGCCACCACCAATCTGTCCGCCTGCGGGAAGTCCAGCGGTTTGAACAGCGCCTGGTCCATCAGCGAAAACACCAGTGCCACGGTTCCCACGCCGAGCGCCAGCGTGCCGGCGGCAAGCACCAGATAGGTAGGCTTGCGCAATAGCCCGCGCCAGGCCTGGCGCGCCTCGTTCCACAGCAGGTCGATGCGTATCATGCCGAGACCTCGGATCCGACCAACGGCACTGGCACATCCTGTTCGTGGCGCAGACGTTCGAAGGTGTCCTCATCGACAATGCGGCCATCAAGCATGTGCACGATGCGCTGGGCGCGACGGGCGAAGGCGGGATCGTGAGTGACCATGCACAGCGTGCTGCCGGCTTCATGCAACTGCTCCAGCAGCTGCATCACGCCCTCGCCGTTGCGGCTGTCCAGGTTGCCGGTGGGCTCGTCGGCCAGCAGGATCGCCGGGTTGCCGACCAGCGCCCGCGCCACCGCCACACGCTGTTGCTGGCCGCCGGAGAGCTGGCCCGGGTAATGCCGGGTGCGGTGGGCCATGCCGACCAGTTCCAGCACCTCGCGCACGCGCTGGCGGATCTGCTCACGGTTCACGCCCTCGCGATAGGTCAGCGGCAGGGCCACATTCTCCTCCACGGACAGGTCGGCGATCAGGTTGAAGGCCTGGAAGATGAAGCCGATCTCGCCATTGCGAATCTTCGCGCGGGCGCGCGCATCCAGCGTGGCCACGTCCTGGCCCTTGAGCCGGTAGCTGCCGCCGCTGGCCGGGTCCAGCAGGCCCAGGATCGACAGCAAGGTGGACTTGCCGCAGCCCGACGGCCCGGTGATGGCGACGAAATCGCCCGCGTCTATGCGCAGGGCGATATCGGACAGCGCATGGGTTTCCAGCTCGTCGGTGTGGAAGACCTTACCCAGGCCTTCCAGTTGGATCAGCGGCGCGTAGTCGTTCGTGGGCTGGCTGGACATAGGGGACTCCTGGGGTCGATTCGAAGGATTGGGCATATCTTCAACGCACACGCAAACGGTCGTAACCCGACCACTGGCTGGTATCGGACAGCACCGCCTGGTCGCCGGGCTTGAGCCCCTGCACCACCTGGATGCGGTCAGACGAGGCCGCGCCGAAGCGCACCGGCAGGCGCTGGGCAGTGGTCTCACCCTGATGCAGCACGAACAACGTGCCCGGACCGTTGGGCGCGGCCAGGGCCGGGCGACCGATACTGATCACGTCCTTCAAGGTATCCAGCACCACCCGCCCTTGCACTGACAGGTCCGGGCGTGCGCCGGCCGGCAGTTTCTGGTCGAACGCGACATCGACGGTGACGCTGCCATCGCGCACCGCCGGATCGATCCGGCTCACGTGGCCGATGACGCTGGCTTCGCGCAGCTCCACCGCCACCTGCAGGTCCAGGCTCAAGTCGCCGGCCAACGCCTCGGGCACCTGCAGGCGGGCGATCAGGTCGTCCGGGCGCGCCACCCGGGCCAGCTTGGCACCGGTGGCCACCTGCTGGCCGGGCTCGACTTCCACCTGCTGCAGGATGCCATCGATGCCGGCGCGCACCTGCAGTGCATCGGCCTGCTGCTGGGCGATGGCGAGCAGGCTGGCGGACTCGTCGCGGCGCGCCTGGCTGGCCAACAACTGTGCGGCCATGTTCCGTTCGAAGGCATCGACGCGCTGGCCATCGATTTTGACGCGACTCGCGCTCTGCTCCAGCTTGATCTGGCTCTCACGCAGCTCTACTGCAGCAATCACGCCGGCATCGTGGCCGCGAGTAAACGCCTGGTTCTTAACCTCCGCCACCTTCCAGTCGGACTGGGCCGCTGCACGGGTGGCCTGCTGGTCCAGCAACTGCGAAGACAACGACGCCCGCGAGGCCGCGACATCGGCATTGGCGCCTGCCAGCGCTGCCTGCGCCTTGCGAACGTTGGCCTGCACCTCCGGATTGGTGAGTTGCAGGATCAGATCGTCGTGCCCCACCCGCGCACCCGCCAACACCACGACCTGCTGCACGGTTGCCGTGACGCCAGCCGTGATCCAGCGGATATCGCGCGGCACCAGCGTACCGGTCGCGCGGATCTCGCGGCGCATGTCACCGCGCCGGGCGGCATCGATCCACAGATCGCCGCGCTGGGCAGTGGGCGCCGCCTTGCCCAGCCCGAATAGAGCCGCAACCAGTACCACCACAACGGCCATCGCACACATGATTACGGCACGACGGTGGCGCTTCCAGAAACGGCGATCTGAGGCTGACTTGGCAATATCCATGGCCTGGATAACGCAGGCCGCATGCCAACCTCCGCTCCCCGCTAAGCTTTTGATTTAGAAGGCCCCAAA
>JAATFS010000456.1 GCA_015655035.1 Lysobacterales bacterium
GCCTTGAGCTGGTCCAGGGCTCCAAGCAGCGCCCTCGCATCGGCCGGATGCAGGCCGGCCGACGGCTCGTCCATCACGTAGACCACGCCGAACAGCTGCGAACGGATCTGCGTAGCCAGGCGCAACCGTTGCAGCTCGCCCGGCGACAACGTCGGCGTGGCGCGCTCCAGGGTCAGATAGCCCAGCCCCAGCGCCTGCACCACGGCAATACGCGCACGCAGATCCTCGGCGATGCGCTGCGCGGCGATGGCCTGCTCGGGGTGCCGCGCAGCGCCTTTCAACCGGCCCTCGGCGGCCGGCCGCAGCAATTCAGCCACCTGCGCCAGCGGCTGTCGCGCCAGCTCACCGATATCCAGCCCGGCAAACGTCACCGACAGCGCTTCCCGGCGCAGCCGCTTGCCGTGGCACTGCGGGCATTCGCTGCTGATCAGGTACTGCGCCACGCGCTTTTTCATCTGCGCGCTCTGAGTGGTGGCGAAGGTGTGCAGCACATAGCGCCGCGCACTGGTGAAGGTGCCCATGTAGCTCGGCTCCTCCTTGCGCTTCAGCGCGCGCCGCGCCTCTGCCAGGGTAAAGCCGGGATACACCGGCACCACCGGTTGCTCATCGCTGTACAGGATCCAGTCGCGCGTCTTCTTCGGCAGCCTGGACCACGGCACATCGACATCGTGGCCGAGCGTGGTGAGGATGTCGCGCTGGTTCTGCCCATGCCACGCACCCGGCCATGCCGCTACGGCGCGCTCGCGGATGCTCAGCGACGGATCCGGCACCATCGATGCCTCGGTGGCGTCGTAGATGCGGCCCAGGCCGTGGCAGGCAGGGCAAGCCCCGGCCGGCGTATTCGGCGAGAAGCCGTCGGCATAGATGATCTCCTGCCCTGGTGGGTAGTCGCCGGCACGCGAGTACAGCATGCGCAGCGAATTGGAGATCGTGGTGACGCTACCCACCGACGAGCGCGTACTCGGCGTGCCGCGTTGCTGCTGCAACGCCACCGCCGGTGGCAGGCCATCGATCGAATCCACCTCCGGCACCCCGGCCTGGTCGATCAAGCGCCGCGCATACGGCGAGATCGAATCCAGGTAACGCCGCTGTGCCTCGGCGAACAGCGTTCCGAATGCCAGCGACGACTTGCCCGAACCCGACACGCCCGTGAACACCACCAGCGCATCGCGCGGGATATCCACATCGACGTTCTTGAGATTGTGCTCGCGCGCGCCACGCACGCGTACCAGGCCTGAGCCGGTTGAAGGGGAAGACTTGGACATGGACAGCACCGGAAAATACCCGTGCAAAGCCTAGCGTTGCCCGCATGTAGAGAATGCGAGCAACCACGCCCCCCCTTCAACCGCCCTTCATCCCTGCCAATGCGGCCCGTACAGCCCCGCCTCCATGCGTACCGCCGGACGTACCCGCAGCACCACGCTCATGCGTTCTCCTACCTTCCGTGCGGTCTTGGGAATGCCATGCTCATGCGTCAGCTGCGACGCATGGCTCATTGCCAACACGCTACCGGACGCCAGCTCCAGGCCAATAGCGCGCCCGCCACCGGCCTTGGCGCGGATATTCATCCGCCGTGGCGCGCCCAGCGACACCAACGCGATTGGCTGCCCTGGCGCCAGCGTATGCAGCGTGTCGTGATGCATCGCCACGCTGTCGCGACCATCGCGATACAGGTTCAGCCCCGCCGTGTTGTACGGCGCCGGCACCAATGACTGCACCCGCGCCAGCAACGCATCCAACGGCAATCCAGGCGGCAGCGCATCCAGCCGGTACGACGCCAGCAGTCGTGGCACCGCCACCACCCGGTCGTACATCGGCCGGTGCTGCACCTCCCAATCGGCCTGCGCACGCAGCGCCTGGAACCAGGCCTCGGCGGTGCTCGCATCCACCGCCTGCGGCCAGTAGCGGATGCCGCCTTCGGCATCGGTCAGCACCGACTGCATCGGCGCGCTATCGGCAAATAGATCCATCGCCGGAAACTGGGGCCGCCTTACCGCCCAGACAAGCAGCGCGGCCACTACTTTCCCGAACGGTTAATCGTTTGCGCCGCAACGCCCCAGGCCCCGCGTGGATCCTCGCAGTGCGAACTCTGCTCGATCGGCAAAGCACCCGCATGCTAGGGTGTTCGACTGCAACGTCTGGGAGGGCACGCACGATGCATCTTTACACGCGATCCAAGCGCCGTTTGCGTTGGATGGCCTTACTGGCGATCGCCGCCACGGCCACGTTCGACACCGCCGCCGCGCCCCGCGCGGCCGACGCCGCCTACCGCGCCGTCGATCCCTTCATCGGTACCGGCGGCGAAGGCCACACCTACCCCGGCGCAACCGTGCCGTTCGGCATGGTCCAGCTCAGCCCCGATACCCAGATCAAGCCACGCAAGCAAGCCTACGGCTGGGCCGCCGGCTATCGCCACGACGACAGCACCATCGTCGGCTTCTCGCATACGCACTTCTCCGGCTCCGGCCACTCGGACCTGGGCGACGTACTGCTGATGCCGATCGCCGGCGACGCAAAACTGGAGCGCGGCGATCCCAGCAAACCCGGTAGCGGCTACACCTCGCGCTTCCATCACGCCACCGAGCAAGCCCAACCCGGCTACTACGCAGTCACCCTGGACGACTACGGCGTACGCGCCGAACTGACCACCAGCGCTCGCGTCGGCGTGCATCGCTACCAGTTCCCGAAGGGCAAGCCAGCGCATGTGCTGATCGACCTGCGCACCAGCCTGTACGACTACCCCGGCAAGGTGCAGTGGTCGCGGCTGCGGCTACGCCCCGACGGCACCGTCACCGGCTTCCGCGAGACCCGCGGCTGGGCGCCCGGCCGGCAGCTGTACTTCGCGCTGCGCTTCTCGCGCCCGGTCACCGGCACCCAACTGCACGACACCGAGCAGGACGTGCCCTACAAGGGCTTCCCGCCGCCGGGCGAAAAGAACCCCGCCCAGCGCGCGCAGATCGAAGGCCGGCAACTGGTCGGCGTGCTCGACTTCGGAGATGCCTCCGGCGCACCGTTGGTAGCCAAGCTCGCAATCTCGCCAGTGAGCGAAGACAACGCCATCGCCAATCTCGATGCCGAAGTCCCCGGCTTCGACTTCGATGGCGTGCGTGCGGCTGCAAGGCAGCAATGGACGCAGGCGCTGTCGGCCATCGATGCGCAGGGCACGCCGCAGCAACGCACCCAGTTCTACACCGCGCTGTACCACACTCTGCTCGGCCCCACCCTGTTCATGGACAGCGACGGCCGCTACCGTGGCCCCGACAACGCGGTACACCAGACCCAAGGCTGGACCAATTACTCCACCTTCTCGCTATGGGACACCTACCGCGCCCTGCACCCGTTGCTCACCCTGGTGCAGCCTCCCGGCCGTACCAGCGACATCGTCAACTCACTGCTCGCCTCGCGCCGCGAAAGCGCCTACGGCATCCTGCCGGTATGGGCGTTCCACGGCCTGGAGACCTGGTGCATGATCGGCTACCACGCCGTCCCCGTCATCGCCGACGCCTTCATGAAGGGCATCGGCGGCTTCGATCCCGATGAAGCACTGGACGCCATGGTCGCCAGCGCCGACTACGCGCCCTACGACGGCATCGCCCAATATCGCGAACTCGGCTACGTGCCGATCGACGAAGAAGGCGAAGCCGCGTCCAAGACCCTGGAATACGCCTTCGACGACTGGACCATCGCGCGCATGGCACAGAAGCTCGGCAAGACCGCCATCGCCACCGAATTCGGCAAGCGCGCCGCGAACTGGAAACACGCCTTCGACCCGGCCACCGGCTTCATGCGCGCGCGTACCCGCGCCGGCACCTTCCGCGAGCCATTCGACCCCTCGGCCAGCGGCTACGGCAGCGACTACACCGAAGGCAACGCCTGGCAATACTCCTGGTACGTGCCGCAGGACGTGGCCGGCCTGGCCAGCGCGCACGGCGGAGCGGACAAACTGCTGGCGCGCCTGGACGCGGTATTCGACGCCAAGGTCGACCCCAAAGTGTTCGAGCACATGGAAGACATCACCGGCCTGATCGGCTGGTACGCCCATGGCAACGAACCCAGCCACCACGTCGCCTACCTGTACGCCTACGCCGGCCAGCCCTGGCGCACCCAGGCCCGGCTCAAGCAGATCATGGACAGCCAATACGCCGCCCGCCCCGACGGCCTGGCCGGCAACGACGACCTTGGCCAGATGTCGGCCTGGTACGTATTCACCGCGCTGGGTTTCTACCCCGTGGCACCGGGCAGCAACCAATACATCATCGGCCGCCCGTTCCTGCCACGCGCCACCCTCAACCTGCCCAACGGCAAGCACTTCAGCGTGATCGCCGACGACCTGGACGACGCCCACCCCTACATCGGCCAAGCCACCCTCAACGGCAAGCCGCTGGCACGCGCCTACCTGACCCACGAAGAAATCCAGGCCGGTGGCGAACTGCGCTTCCGCATGCAGGCGCAACCGGACACCACCTGGGCCACCGATCCGGCGCAGCATCCGTATTCGATGTCGGGGGGGTAATGCGCCGCTTGCAGGCCTCTGCTTATCCGAATGAGATGTGTTGCTTTATCCATTGCAGGTGAACGACGCCCCCGGAAATCGGCCCGTTGATGCCGCACACCGGAAAATCGAAGTGAACGCCCAAAAATATCCGGTCTCGCTTGCCAAAGGCAGTAGCGCGAAGTACACAGAGTTCTGAAGGAACAAAGCTCGGCCAGAGGGGCTAGCAGTGATTGTCTACCAGTCCACGAAATCGCAATTCCTAGCGGATACCGAGCAGCGCGCAATCGAACAATTGATCGCAAAAGCCTACCTGCAAAAAACCGGGCGCTATGCCATAACCGCCGAGGTTCGGGCCTGGGGGCATTCGTTGATGCACATGGCCGATGTCCTTCGCGATGAAGGCATCCCCGACGCGCTGGGTGTCGGCGTGGAATTCGGGATTCCTCAATCCTCCAAACGGATCGACATGATCCTCTCCGGACAAGGCGAGGACCAGCAGCCGCGCGCGATCATCATCGAACTCAAACAGTGGTCGAGCTCCACATTGAGCGAAAAGGACGGACTGATCTTCGCCCAGCGCGGCGGTTACAAGCAGCGCGAGGACATCCATCCGTCCTACCAGGCCTGGTCCTACGCCACCCTGCTGGAAGGGTTCAACGAAGCAGTGCATGAAGGGGGTGCCGGGCTGACGCCTTGCGCCTACCTGCACAACTACTTCCCGGACGGCATCATCGATCACCCTCGCTACGCGCCGTATACGGACAAGGCACCGCTCTTCCTGCGCGGGCACAGCGAGCGCGAGCGCCTGCGCGCCTTCATCAAACAGCACGTCAAGCACGGCGACCACGGCGAGTTGCTGTTCAAGATCGAGAATGGCCGCATCCGGCCTTCCAAGATGCTGGCCGACAGCATGGTGCAGATGCTCAAGGGCAACAGTGAATTCGTGTTGATCGATGAGCAGAAGGTCGTCTATGAAACCGCACTGGCCAAAGCACGCGCGGCGACGCCCGAGCGCAAACAGGTCGTCATCGTGCAGGGCGGACCTGGCACCGGCAAGTCGGTTGTCGCAATCAACCTGATAGTCGAACTTTCCAAGCTGGGTTTGCTGAGCAAATACGTCTCCAAGAACGCAGCGCCGCGTGCGGTCTACGAACAAAAGCTCAAAGGCCACCGGAAGAAGGCCGAGATCTCGGCCATGTTCGGCGGTTCCGGAGCCTTCATCGATACTCCACCCAACACGTTCGATGCACTGATCGTGGATGAGGCGCATCGTCTCAACGAGAAAAGCGGGTTGTACGGCAACCTGGGCGAGAACCAGATCAAGGAGCTTATTTCAGCTGCTCAGTGCGCGGTCTTCTTTGTAGACGACGATCAAATCGTTACCTTGAGCGATATCGGCAACTCGCGCGCGCTGGAAGCCTGGGCGCGTCAACTCGGCGCCGATGTCACGCATCTGGAACTGTCTTCGCAGTTTCGTTGCGGCGGCTCGGATGGCTATCTGGCGTGGCTGGACAACTACCTTGGAATCAGGGAAACCGCCAACACCGATTTCGACGCCACGGCATTCGACTTTCGCATCGTGGGATCCCCGACCGAGCTGCATGCGCTGATCGCCCAGCGCAACAAAACCAACAACAAATCCCGCGTGGTGGCCGGCTATTGCTGGGACTGGACGAGCAAAAAGCGGCCAGGCGCCCACGATATCGTCATCCCCGAATTTGGCTACGAGCGCCGCTGGAACCTGGACCAGGACGGCAGCCTGTGGATCACCGCGCCCCACTCCATCGAAGAAGTCGGCTGCATCCATACCTGCCAAGGCCTGGAGCTGGACTACGTCGGCGTGATCATCGGCCCGGACCTGCAACTGCGCGACGGACAATTCGTCACCGCGCCCGAGCGTCGCTCAACGATGGATCGCTCGATCCGGGGTTACAAGTCGATGATGAAACACGACCCCGACGGCACGCTGAAGCGCGTGGACCGAATCATCCGCAATACCTATCGCACGCTGATGAGCCGGGGCATGAAGGGCTGTTACGTCTATTTCGCGCAATGAGCCTATCAACAGGATTGGCGGACCAGTACATCCCCCCGGTCGCCGCCTTGAACGTCGTCGTCGAAACGCAAGGCCTGCGTTGCAGCTCGTAAAGAGACGTCGCGTTAATGGTAATCGGCTTCCTGCTGATGTCTTAGCGCCAACACCGTGACCGCCTGGCTGTCCTCGAGGTCGAACAGCAAAACGTAGCCACTCACGCCGAAGCCCAGCACCAGTTCGCACACGAACGGCTCACCCGCGCTGGCCTTGCGGCAGCTCAGCGGTGCCAGTTCCAGCACAGCAATGCCATCGCGGATGGCTTGCAGGGCGCTTTCGGCTACACGGTAGTCGCCTTCTACGCGCTGTAGCAGCCCATCGTGGAGATGTTCAAGATCGTGTTGCGCCTCTTCGGTGAAACGCACCTGAAAACCCACGTACGCCAGCCCCTGCGCGCCTTGTCCAATCGCGATTTCAGGCCCGCCAGGACATCGCTGGCCTTGACATAACGACCGGACTGCCACGCGCTGTCACGCGAGGCGAACCCACGCGTGATGACGTCATCCTGCTGCTGACGCAGCTGAACCTGCGCTCGCAACGTCTGTTAGACGAAACTCGAGAAGGTTTCCCCCTCGTGCAGAACGGCTTCGTCCGCCTTGCGCAAGGCGGGATCGACACGCAGGGAAGGAAGCGATGCAGTTTTCATGCGACGCACCTCATGCGTTGCAATTGCAACGCACTACCGCAGGAGGCCCGAAGGGCATCAAGCGTCCTTGAGTGAAGGGCCGGAATATCAAGCATTCTCCAGCATCGGCACCCGCGCTCCTGCCTCTCCCCCGGCAAGCGGGAGAGAGGGGAGAGATCACAATCCCTGTTGCAATCAACGCTTCTTCTGCTTCAACCACGCCAGAATCTGCGGCAGTCGCTGCTCGCGCAGCTTTACCCGGGTCTGGATGCTGGCGATCACGGTGTCCGCGTCCCGGCGCGAAGTCGGGGCGAGGTACTGGTCGGCGTAGGCCTTGATCTTGTCGGCCATCATCAGGTTGTTGGCTTCCGAGCCCAGCCGCGGGTAGTAGCGGGCGCGCGAAGTGGAGTCGATCAGCGTGTCGACCTGTTCGCGATGGGCCAGGGCGAAGTCGAAGGCCAGTTCCGCGTGTTCGTCGGACACCGCCCGGATCATGCCGGCGCTGTTGGTGGCGCCGGGCTCGTCGGTCAGGGCCATGTCCAGCGCGCGCTGGGCCAATGCATCGTCCTTGGCAGCTCCCAGCAGCGCGTAGTACTGGTCGCGGACCATCGATGAGGTTTCCTTCTTCGCCAACTGGTGCAGCGCGTCCCAGGTTGCCGCATCAGCGCTGCGCGCGACCACGCCCAATACCACCTTCCGCAACTCGGGCGACAGCGACGCAGGATCGGCCTGGAAGGCGGCGAAGCGGCGGCGCGCCTCGGCAATCACCGTGTCATCCCCCATCACCGCCAGCAAGGCGATCAGGTTGGAACGCAACAATTTGACCTGGGCCGAATCGGCTTCGCGGTTGTCCCAGCCCAGCTTGGCGAACTCCGGCGACAGCCGCGCCACGGCGTACTTGCGCCAGGCGGCCTGGCCCTTGGCGTCGCCTTCGAACAGCTTGTCGATGTCGGAGAAGCTGCGAGCCACGGTCTGCCACAGGTCGGGCGAGCCGCCCACCGCAAGCTGGGTGGTCAGGTCCAGCACGTCCGCTTCCGGCTGCAGGCCCACCGATGCCAGCGCGCTGGCATCCATCATCACACCTAGCTGGTCGACCACCGGCAACTTGCCGAAGCTGGCGCTCAATGCCTTGAACTGCGCCGGGGCGTAGAGGGTGCGGTAATAGCCCTTCTGCCCGGCATTGACCAGCACCGGCGGGGCGCAGCCGGGCAGCTGCACGTCGGCCTTGCCGTCGACCAGCACACGCACTTCCTTGCCATCGCCACTGCGCACCGCCACCGGCACGTGCCAGCTCAACGGCGCCTTGCCGGGGCGATCGATGGTGTATTCGCCCTGCTCCAAGGTCACGGTAGTGATGCCGTCGGTGCAGCGGGCACTGGCCTTGATCAGCGGGATGCCCGGTTGCAGAGTGAAATCGTGTGCGACCTGGATGAACTGCTTGCCAGGGCTGGCCTTGTCGATCTCCTGCCACAGGTCGTCGGTGACCGCGTTGCCGTAGGCGCGCTTGCCGATATAGCTGCGCACGCCGCTACGCCATGCGTCCGAGCCGACGTAATCCTCCAGCATGCCGATCACGGCCGAGCCCTTGCCGTAGGTGATGCCGTCGAACGCCTGGCTGGCCTGCTCCACCGTGGCCACGTGCTGCACCACCGGGTGGGTAGTTGCGAAAGCGTCGCGCCCCATCGCGCCACGGCTGGTGTAGACCGCAGCGGTCTTGTCGATGTCCCACTCCGGATGCAGTTTCTGGCTGGTGCGGCCCTCCATCCAGGTGGCGAAGCCCTCGTTGAGCCAAAGGTCGTCCCACCACGCCATGGTCACCAGATCGCCGAACCACTGGTGCGCGATCTCGTGCGCGGCGACAGTGAACACGCGCTTCTTGTCGTACACGCTGGAAATCGCCGGATCCAGCAGCAGCGAATACTCGAAGGTGAAGATCGCGCCCCAATTCTCCATGGCGCTGAAGAACTGGCTTTGCCCGGGTGCCGCGATGTTGTCCAGCTTGGGCAGCGGATACGGCACGCCGAAGTAGTCGTTGAATTCGCGCAGCACGTCGCGGCTGGACTCCAGTGCGAACCGGGCCTGGTCCACCTTGCCCGTCTGCGCGATCACGCCGATCTCGGTGCCATTGTCGGCCTTGAGCGCGGCGCGCTCGAAGTCGCCCACGCCCAGGAACAGCAGGTAGGTGGACATCTTCGGCGAGGTCTGGAACACCGTGCGCTTCAAGCCGCCTGCGGTGTCATTGGATGCGGCGACGGGCATGTTGCTGACCACCATCTGCCCGGCCGGCGCGTTCACGCTCAGGTCGAAGGTCGCCTTGAAATTGGGCTCATCCCAGGACGGTACGAAGCGGCGTGCGTCGGAGTTCTCGAACTGGGTGTAGAGGGCGCGCTGCTTGCCTTGCGCCGTGGTGTAGTCCAGCGCGAACAAGCCATTGGCCTGGGTGTTGATGATGCCGCTGTAGTCGGTGGACAGCACGTACTTGCCGGGCGCCAGTGGCGTGTCGAAGGTGAACGTGGCGGTCTGCGCGGCGGCATCCACGGCAACCTGGGCAATCCGCGGCTTGCCCTTCTTGGCGGCCAGGGTGCTGTTGGAGAAACGGAGATTGGCAGCCTGCAGGACGATGCTGGAGGTGGCTTCCAGTACCTCAACATCGATCTTCACTTTGCCGTCGAATGCCATCTTGTCGGCATGCGGAGTGATCTCGATGCTGTAGTGGCTGGGCCTGGCGGTGCGCGGCAGCTGGGTGGTGACGCCAGCCACGACCGGTCCTGGCGCAGTGGCGAGCGCGGCGTGGGGGGACTGAGCGGATGCAGCAAGGCTTGTGCTGGCCAATGCCAGCGCGATTGCGGTCACCAGAGTCTGGCGCATGAGGATTCCCTAGATTGAAAGGCGCGCGCGCCCTGAAACCCAGGATGATCCTCTGACCGGTATCGATGCGACAGCGCCGGAAGTCATACAAGGGGCCAGGTGCGGCATAACTGCGCGTGGTGGGTCAGGCGTAGCCTCCGATACGACGAGGTTTCGTGGACCGATTGGCCAACCAAGCAGGATGAAAAACCAAAAAAAGAAGGCCCCTTGAGGGGCCCTCCTTCATTCAGCAGTTGTGCGATGCACTCAGGCGAACGGATCCTGCAACACCATGGTGTGGTCGCGATCCGGACCGGTGCTGACGATGCTGATCGGGCAGCCGGCCAGTTCTTCCAGCGCGCGCAGGTAGGCACGTGCGGCGGCGGGAAGCTTGTCCCACTCGGTGATGCCGTGGGTGTTCTCGTTCCAGCCCGGGAACTCCAGGTACACGGGGGTGCACTCTTCCCAGCCCTGGGCGTCCAGCGGCGCGTACTCGGTACGCTTGCCACGGTACTCATAGGCGATGCAGACCTTGAGCTTCTCCATGCCATCGAGCACGTCCAGCTTGGTGATGCACAGGCCGGAGATGCCATTGATGGCCACTGCGCGCTTGAGTGCGACGATGTCCATCCAGCCGCAACGGCGCGGGCGTCCGGTGGAGGCACCATATTCGGCGCCACGGTCGCGGATGCCCTGGCCCACGTCGTCGTCCAGTTCGGTCGGGAACGGGCCGCCGCCAACGCGGGTGGCGTAGGCCTTGGCGATGCCCAGCACGTAGTCGATCGCATCGGCGCCAACGCCGGTGCCGGCCAGCGCGCCGCCAACGGTGGTGTTGGAGCTGGTGACGTACGGGTAGGTGCCGTGGTCGATGTCCAGCAATGCGCCCTGCGCGCCTTCGAACAGCACGCGCTTGCCCTGCTTGCGCAGGTCGTGAAGGATGCCGGCCACGTCAAACTTCATCGGCTGCACATACTCGCCGAAGGCCAGCGCCTCATCGAAGGTCTTCTGGAAATCCACCGCTTCCACGCCCAGGTACTTGGTCAGCACGAAGTTGTGATAGTCCAGCGCGGTGCGCAGCAATTCTTCCAGCTGCGGCGGGTAGTGCAGGTCGGCGATGCGGATGCCGCGACGCGCCACCTTGTCCTCGTAAGCCGGGCCGATGCCACGGCCGGTGGTGCCGATCGCCTTGCCGCCGGCGGCCTTTTCGCGGGCCTGATCCAGCGCAATGTGATACGGCATGATCAGCGGCGCCGCCGGGGAGATCTTCAGGCGCGAACGCACTTCGACGCCGGAGGTTTCGAGCTCCTCGATTTCCTTCTGCAACGCGGCCGGGGAGATCACCACGCCGTTGCCGATCAGGCACAGCGCGTCTTCGCGCAGGATGCCGGAGGGGATCAGGTGCAGAACGGTCTTCTTGCCGTTGATGACGAGGGTATGGCCGGCGTTGTGGCCGCCCTGGAAGCGGACGACGGCACCGATCTCCTCGGTGAGCAGATCGACGATCTTGCCTTTGCCTTCATCGCCCCACTGGGCACCGAGCACGACAACTGACTGACCCATGACGGGTAACTCCTGAGTTTTCTGCGGCCATCGGGGCCACGGGAAGGGACCGTGCACGGGCGGCAGGCGGCACCTTGGGCGAAGACTCCATCGGGGAGCTTCAGGCGACGAATGGCTCTTACACGGAAAAAGCCGGACGGCTGCTCTGGAAGGAGCAAGCCCGGCCGGCTTTTGTGCATTATCCGGGTTTCGGGTGGCGGGGACTACCCCCAAAACCTTAACGTGACCGGGCAGCCCGCTTCCCCGCCCCGGCTCAGTGGCGCACCAGCCACAGCCCGGCCAGTCCCAGCACCAGGGCGACGCCACCGAATGCCCGCAACTGCTGGCCCTGGAGCTGCAACAACTGCTCGGCCATGCGCTTCCACTGGTAAGGCACGGCAAACAGGAACAGGCCTTCCAGAACAGCGACCAGACAGAGGGCGGCGAGGAAATCGTGCATCGGCTTGGCCTTGTGATTGGCGACGGTGGCGGGATCGGCGCCAGAGACGTCAGAGATGGCCGTGCTTCGCCCTGCCGCTTCCCGACGGGGAAAGCGCTTATTGGAACGAGACAGGCTTCAAACGACTGCGCCCGCACAGGGCGGGCGCAGTCGGACTGGCAACGATCGGGAGGGCAACTACCGGCTTACCGATCGCTCTTGAGGTACTGCAGGAACGGATCGTTCTTGTCCAGCACGATCAC
>JAATFS010000138.1 GCA_015655035.1 Lysobacterales bacterium
AACTGGAAACTGGGCGCGGTGTACAAGGCCGCCACCAACGTCAGCCTGTACGCCAACTACGCGGTCTCGCAGCAGCCGCCAGGCGGCAGCTCGCTGGAATTCAGCAGCGCGGCCAACAACGCCAACAACCCGGTGTTCGACCCGCAGAAGGCCAAGACCGCCGAAGTGGGCACCAAGTGGAACTTCCTCGACGACGACCTGCTGGTGACCCTGGCGCTGTTCCAGACCGATGTCACCAACGAAATCGCCGCCGACGCCACCGATCCCAGCCTGTACGTACAGACCGGCGAAAAGCGGGTCAAGGGCGTGGAGCTGTCGGCGGTCGGCAAGCTCAGCGACCGCTGGTCGCTGTCGGCCGGCTACACCAAGATGGACACCCAGGTGAAGGAAGGCAGCGTGGTGGCGCAGGATGGCAGCCAGGCACTGACCTATACCCCGGACAGCGCCTTCACCGCGTGGAGCAGCTATTCCCTGCCGTTCGGCCTGACCCTCGGCGGCGGCGTGCGCTACTCCGGCGAGATGAAGCGTGGCACCGACGGCGCGATCGGCACGCCCGAGCTGATCAAGTCCTACACGGTGTGGGATGCGCTGGTCAGCTATCCGATCAACGACCACTTCGACCTGCGTCTGAACGTCTACAACGTGTTCGACAAGGACTACGTGGCGGCGATCAACAAGAGCGGCTTCCGCTATACGCCCGGCGCTCCACGTTCGGCCACCCTGACGGCCAACATCCGCTTCTGATCCGGGCCGCTCTGATTCCTGGCCAATCGATGCACACTGGACGCCTTCCCGACGGAAGGCGTCCTTGTCTGGAGCCCATGCATGCTGCTGCACATTCCCCAGGTGTTGACCGCCGCGGAGGTCGCGCAATTCCGTCGCGCACTCGATACCGCCGAGTGGACCGACGGCCGCGAGACCGTCGGTCCACAGGGCGCGCAGGTCAAGCGCAACCTGCAACTTCCCGATACCTCGCCGCTGAAAAAGGACTTGGGCCAGGCGGTGCTCAATGCGCTGTCGCGCAGTCCGCTGTACTTCGCCGCGGCGCTGCCGCTGCGTACGATCCCGCCGCGTTTCAACCGCTACGAGGGCGGCGGCCACTACGGCTTCCATGTCGATGGCGCGGTGATGATGGTCGGCGACACCACGCTGCGCACCGACCTGTCCTGCACCCTGTTCCTGTGCGAGCCGGACGACTACGACGGCGGCGAGCTGATCATCAGCGACACCTATGGCGAACACGAGGTCAAGCTGCCGGCCGGCGACCTGATCCTGTATCCCTCCAGCAGCCTGCACCGGGTCGCCGCGGTGACGCGCGGGGCGCGCATCGCCTCGTTCTTCTGGGTACAGAGCCTGGTGCGCGATGCCGGCAAGCGCCAGCTGTTGTTCGAGCTCGATGCCTCGATCCAGGCGCTGACAGGCGCTGGCGCCGACCGCGATGCCGTGCTGCGGCTGAGCAACGTCTACCACAACCTGCTGCGCGACTGGTCTGAAACCTGATCCAGCCGGATCCCGGCGGCGGAAACCGATACCCGGCATCCGCGTTAGTAACGATGCCAATTGCAATCGATTCTCATTATACAATGACATCCTCCTGGCCCGCCTCGGTTGCTGCGTTGCCGCGTTCCCCGACCTCCGATCCGACCTTGTCGCGCCAGCGCCGCGGCTTCTGGCTGCGCACGTTGCACCAGTGGCACTGGATCAGCTCGGCCATATGCCTGATCGGCATGCTGGCGTTCGCGGCGACCGGACTGACCCTCAACCATGCTGCCGGGATCGAGGCCAAACCACAGACGATTCAAAGATCGCTGGTGCTGCCTGCGCCGCTGCTCGCCACCTTGGGCGATCGCCAGGGCGGCGAGGCCGCGCTGCCGCCCACGGTGGCGGACTGGCTCGGGCACCAACTGGACATCTCGATCGGACGCCGCACCGGCGAATGGTCGCCAGAGGAAATCTATCTTTCGATGCCAGGCCCGGGCGCGGACGCATGGCTCAGCCTGGATCGCGAAAGTGGCGCGGTCGAGTACGAACACACCCGGCGTGGCTGGGTCTCGTATTTCAACGACCTGCACAAGGGGCGCAATACGGGACCGGCCTGGGGATGGTTCATCGACCTGTTCGCGGTCGCCTGCCTGGTGTTCTGCATTACCGGACTGTTCCTGCTGCACCTGCACGCCAACCAACGACGCATGACCTGGCCGCTGGTCGGGCTTGGCCTGTTGATCCCGTTATTGCTCGCCCTGCTGCTCATCCACTGATCAATCCATCTTTCCTGCCCGGAGACGCACCATGCGTGCCACCATCACCATCGCCCTGAGCGGCCTGCTGGCCATGCCCGCCTATGCCGCTACGCTCGACATCCAGGTCGAGATCCCCAAGCTTAATGTCGCCGAGTACCACCGCCCTTACCTGGCAATCTGGCTGGAAGGCGCCGATAAGACGGTCGCCGCGAATCTGGCGGTGTGGTACCAGTCCAAGGACACCGCCGAAGGCCGGGGCACCAAGTGGTTGCCGGACCTGCGCCAGTGGTGGCGCAAGAGCGGACGCACGCTGGAGCTGCCAGTGGACGGTGTCACCGGTCCCACCCGCCCGGCTGGCAAGCACGCACTCTCGTTCACCGACGGACAGCCGCAATTGAAGCGGCTTGCGCCGGGCCAGTACACGCTGGTGGTGGAAGCTGCGCGCGAAGTGGGCGGCCGCGAATTGCTCAGGATCCCGTTCACATGGCCGGCCGAGAGCGTCGAAACCGGCAAGGCCCAGGGCAGCAGCGAACTGGGCGCGGTCAGCCTCGTCGCCAAGCCGTAACCGACTCATCGCGTTTTCCATCGAAGGAGCTGCAATGAAACGCCCACTCATTCTGATCGTCATGCTGGCGGCACTGCCCTACACCGCCCTCGCCCACAAAGCCTGGCTGCTGCCGTCGCAGACCGTGGTCGCCGGCGAAGCCCCGTGGATCACGGTCGATGCCGCCGTCTCCAACGACCTGTTCTATTTCAACCACGTGCCGATCGGCCTGGACAATCTCGTCATCACCGCCCCGGACGGCAGCACGGCCACGCCGCAGAACCCCGCCACCGGCAGGTACCGCAGCGTGTTCGACCTGCAGCTCACGCAGCCCGGCACCTACCGGCTGAGTGTGCGCAACGACGGCCTGTTCGCGACCTGGCAGGAAAACGGCAAACCCAGGCGCTGGCGCGGCAACCAGGACAGCTTCGCCCGCGAGGTGCCCAAGGATGCGCAAGACCTGCAGGTATCGCAGGCGCTGGGACGGGTGGAAACCTTCGTCACCAAGGGCGCGCCGACCGAGCGCGCGCTCAGCTCCGACGGCAAGGGCATCGAGTTGCTACCCATCACCCATCCCAACGACCTGTTTGCCGGCGAACCGGCGCAGTTCGCCTTGCACATCGACGGCAAGCCCGCCGCAGGACTTGAGATCGAAATCGTGCGCGGCGGCACGCGCTATCGCAATGCCCAGAACGAGATCAAACTGACCACCGATGCGAAGGGCACGTTCTCGGTCACCTGGCCCGAAGCTGGCATGTACTGGCTGGAAACCAGCAGCAAAGACAGCAAGACCACCGTGCCACAGGCCAAGCAGCGGCGCCTGAGCTACGTCGCAACGCTGGAGGTGCTGCCGCAGTAAGCGGCCCTTGTGCAACGACACGCGTCAATGACGAGCACGCGGGAGGCGAGCATGTCGGCACCGATTGGTCCGCAAGTGCAAGCCGAAAATCCAAAGCCCCGTATCACTTGCAGCGCACTGACCTGCCGATGACCGACACCGCCACTTCCGACATCGCCACTCTCGGTGGCCAGACCATGGGCACCACCTGGAGCGTCAAGGTGGTTGCGCCCAGGAACGACGACTTGCATCGCCTGCACGCCGGCATCCAGCAGCAACTGGACCAGGTGGTCGCGCAGATGAGTACCTGGAAAGCCGATTCGGACATCAGTCGCTACAACCGCGCGCCGACCGATTCGCGGCATCCGTTGCCAGCCGATTTCGGCACGGTCATGCAGGTCGCACTGGAGATCGCCGAGGCCAGCGGCGGCGCGTTCGATCCGACGGTCGGGCCGCTGGTCGCACTGTGGGGGTTTGGCGCCAACGGCGGCGTCCGACATGTACCCACCGATGCACAGATCCAGCGACAGCGCACACGCGTGGGCTGGCAGCGCCTGCAATGGCAGGCAGGACACGCGCTGCTGCAACCCGGCGGAGTCGAGCTCGACCTGTCGGCGATCGCCAAGGGCTATGGCGTAGACAAGGTGCATGAGCACCTGCGTACCCGCGGCATCGGCAGCGCATTGATCGAAGTTGGTGGCGAGCTGTTGGGCTACGGCTACAAACCCGACGGCAGCGCGTGGCGGGTGCTGGTGGAGTCGGTGCCGGAAGAAGACGCCGCATCCGCATTGCCGGCCCGCGTCCTCTCGCTGCAAGGCCACGCCGTTGCTACCTCTGGCGATCGCTGGCATCGCTTCGAGTCCGAAGGCCAGCAGTATTCGCACAGCTTCGATCCACGCGTCGGACGGCCAGTGCCGCGCGCGCCCGCCGCCGTCACCGTGGTGGCGCAGGACGCAATGCATGCCGACGCGTGGGCCACTGCGATGACCGTCTTGGGCGCGGACGACGGACTGCGCCTAGCCGACGCGTCCGGACTGGCGGTGCGGTTCCTCATCCGCACCGCACATGGCCTGGAGGAGCGGCTCAGCTTCGCCTTCCGGCAACAGCTCGAGGGTGCATGACGCGCGGAATAAAAATTCCATGGCCGCGCGTCGGCAATGCAGCGGTGGCGTCGGCACTCGCCGGCATCGGCGCGTGCCTGCTGCGACTGCACGCCGGCGATTGGTGGCTGGCCCCCCCACTGCCCTGGCAATGGCGCTGGGCCGGCATCAGCGTGACGGCGTACGCCGCGCTGTGCGGCGTCCTCGCCTTGCGTACGCAGCGGCGCTCGGCACGGCACGATTCCCAGGCCAGCATCCTGATCGTCTGGGCCAGCCAGACAGGCTTCGCACGGGAGTTGGCCGAACGTAGTGCCGCCGTGCTGGATGCCGCAGGCCAACCCGCTCGCCTACTTGCGCTGGAGCACGTCGATGCCACCACGCTGGCCGCAACGACGCGCGTTCTATTCGTGGTCAGTACCAGCGGCATAGGAGATGCACCGGATCACGCCCAGCGCTTCGTGCGCGAGACGCTGATCCAGGCACCTGCGCTGTCCACCCTCGAATACGGTCTGTTGGCTGTGGGCGACCGCAACTACGGGCATTTCTGCGAATTCGGTCGCCGGCTCGACGCGTGGCTGGCACAGCACGGCGCACGTTCCCTGTTCGACCGGATCGAAGTCGACAATGCCGATCCGGATGCACTCCGCCATTGGCAACATCTGTTGGCGCACCTCTCCGGTGCCGCGTCGTCCAGTACGGATTGGATACAGCCGCACTATCGGCCTTGGCGGCTGCGCGAGCGCGACTTGCTCAATCCCGGCAGCGTCGGTGCGCCGGTGTACCGGATACGATTACTGCCAGCGAGCGAAGCGCTGCCGCAATGGCAACCCGGCGATATCGCGGAGATAGCTCCGCGCAATCCGCCGGCCGCCGTGCGACGCTGGCTCGACATCCATGGCATGGAGGGCAGCCAACCGATCAACGGCAAACCACTGCGCGACTGGCTCGCCGAATCCCGGTTGCCCGCGAACATTCCCGC
>JAATFS010000408.1 GCA_015655035.1 Lysobacterales bacterium
CCGCAACGCGGCATCGTCGCCCCGATACAGCCAGCGCAGCCGCTCGAAATTGCTGGGCGCGCCCACATCCATGGCATTGGCAAGGGTGGCCACGCTCGACTGCGGCGCGTAGTCGTTGCCGGCAAAGTAGTCCGGCAACACATGGTTGGCGTTGGTGGACAGCACGATACGGCCAAGCGGCACGCCCAACTGGCGTGCCAGGATCGCGGCCAGCGCGTTGCCCAGGTTGCCGGTGGGCACTACCGCGTTCAGCACCGTGCCATGCTGCGCCCCGTGGCTCAACGCGGCATGGGCGTAGTAGCTCATCTGCGGCAGCAACCGACCCAGGCTGATGCTGTTGGCCGAACTCAGCGGCAATTGCGCTTGCAGCGGGCCATCGTTGAGCGCCTGCTTGACCATCGCCTGGCAGTCATCGAACGAACCAGCCACCCGCAGCGTCTGGATGTTCCCGCCGAAACAGCCAAGCTGATGCGCCTGGCGCGGTGATACCCGCCCATCCGGATACAGCACCACCACGCGCAGACCGGGTTGGTCATGGAACGCGGCAGCCACCGCTGCTCCGGTGTCGCCGGAAGTCGCCACCAGGATCGTCAACGGCTGCTCGCTGCCGCGCCGCAACCGGGTCAGGCAGGCGGCCAGGAAGCGCGCACCGAAGTCCTTGAATGCCGCAGTCGGGCCATGGAACAGCTCCAGTACATGATCGCCAGGCGTGGCCAGCGGTACCAGCGGCGCCGGGAAGTCGAAGGCTTCGGCGCAGATGGCCGGCAACTCATCGGCCAGCGCATCGCCGGCAAAGAACGGCGCCAGCAGCGTGGCGGCGGTTTCGGCCAGCGTGTCGCCCGGCACCAGCTCGCGCGCGGAGGGCATGTGTTCGGGCACATACAGCCCTCCATCGGGCGCAAGACCGGCAGCGATCGCCTGGCTGAGCGTGGCGGCGGGAGCGGTGTTGCGGGTGGAAATGAAGTTCATCGGGAATCCATCGAAAGTAGAAAATGCGATACACGGCGCGCAGCGATGCGCTTTATTCCTGTGATGCCAGCAAGGCCCGGCAACGTGCAGCGGACTCGAACCCGCCCCTGCATCGCCTTTGACGTTGCCTTCGGCTTTTCGGGCGCCCCGTCAAGGCACGGCAAGCCCGATGGGTCAAACCCCCATAGGGGGCGGTGCGCACGAAGCGCGCCGCCCCTGCGGGGGTTGACCCAGGCCGCTGGCCCGCCCTGTAAAGGAGCCAGAAAAACGAAAGGCGACACGGCGACAGCAAAAAGGGGCGCGATAGCGGCGATGGCGTTTGGCGCGGGCATCGGCTTACAGCAGTACCGCGCCGGGGCAGTTCAACGGCGATACCCAGCTCTGGCTGTCGAAACCGGCGGCCGCGAATGCCGCCTGCACAGCCGGTGCCGCCGCTTCGGCCGCGGCTCGGCTTGGGAACCAGGCGAACAGGCTGGGCCCGGCACCGGAAATGCTCGCGCCCATTGCCCCGGCGACCAGCGCCGCCTCCTTCGCCGCGTCGAAACCGACGATCAGCGGCGCCCGGCGCGGCTCGATCAGTACATCGCGCAAGCCCGCACGTACCAGCGACTCGTCGCCGGCATGGCAACCGGCCAGCACCAATGCCAGGTTCGTACTCTGTGCCACGAACTCGCCCAGCCGGTACTCCCCGGCCAGCGCCTCACGCGCATGGCGGGTCTCCAGCACCGCATCCGGATGCACCAGCAGGCTGTGCCACGCCGCCGGCACCGGGATCGGCACCAGCCGCTCCAGCGTGGACAGCACCAGCCCCCCCAGGAACATCGGCCCCAGGTTGTCACCATGGCGGCTACCGCTCGCCACCGCCTCGCCCTCCAGCGAATACAGATACAGCTGCTCGCGCGACAACGGCGTGTCGAGCAAGGCATTGGCGGCCACCAATGCCGCTACGCACGACGCCGCCGAGCCGCCCATGCCGGAACTGAGTGGGATTCCCTTGTCGATCTCGAGCTCGAAACCGAACGGCAGCGCCAATGCCTCGCGCAACGCGATCAGGGCCGCACCCGCCGTGTTGCGCTCCGCTTCCAGCGGCAATGCCACGGTGGTGCCACGGATCGCGGCGATGCGTACCTCCGGCGTATCGATGCGGCGCACGGTGACGGTGTCGCCCACGCCCTCCACGACATAGCCGAGCAGGTCGAAACCGACCGCCACGTTCGCCACCGAGGCCGGCGCGAACGCGCGTGCCTCGCGCAGG
>JAATFS010000025.1 GCA_015655035.1 Lysobacterales bacterium
CTGGTGGTGCTGCGCCTGCATCGCAGGAATGCGCTCCACGGTCGCGCGCATTGCACGTCCGGTGCCGATGCCGATGATGCTTGGCCTGTCACTGCGGAGGGTGGCCTCCAGCAAGGTGGCGGCGCGCTCGGCGATGCCGGTCACCGATCCCGGTGCGGCCGGATCGCTGGGCGCTACCTCGCAGTACTGCAGGTCGAAGCGCTGTTGCAGTTGTGCGGCCAGGTCCATGCATGACGCGATGGGATGTTCCAGCCGGAAGGTGATCAAGCGCTGGCTCAGGCATAGCGACACCAGCCGCTGCGCGGTGGCGCGCGACACCTTCAGTTTGCGTGCGATTTCATCCTGGGTATTGCCGGCGATGTAGTACAGCCAGCCGGCGCGGGCGGCGGCGTCCAGGCGGGTATCGTTTTCGGGGTTTGCCATTTGCGGCCGGTCATGAGCAGGGAGAGGGCGGGGATGCCGTTTTGCAGCAGTTGGTCAGGGCGATAGCGTACGCATGTCGTCGATCACGCGGTGCGCACCGGCCTCGCGCAGGATTTGGGTGGCGCCTGCGCGGTCGTGATGGTGGCTGCCGCCCACGAAGCCCCAGGCTTGCATGCCGGCGGCGCGCGCGGCCAGGATGCCGTAGGGGCTGTCCTCGATTACCAGGCAGGCGGCGGGATCCGCGCCCATGCGCTGCGCGGCATGCAGGAACAGATCGGGCTCGGGCTTGCCGCGCGCCACCATCTCGGCGGTGTAGAGGCGTTCGCCAAGGAACGGCGTCAGCCCGGTGACTTCCAGGCTCAGGCGCACCCGTTCCAGGTGGCTGGAAGAGGCTACGCAGGTGGGTATGTCGAGGCGCGCCAGGACTTCGCGCGTATGCGGGGTGGGCCGCAGCTCGGTGCGCAACCGTTGCAACAGGCGGGTGTTGAGTTCGTGTTCGAAATCGGCGGGCAACTGCACCTGGCGGGCCTGCGCATGGGCGCGCACCGTGCCCAGCTGGCGGCCGAGAAAATGCTGGACGACGTAAGGGATATCGGCGGGCACGCCGTGCCGAGTCAGGGTCTCGGCCAGTATCTGGCAGGACAGCGGTTCGCTGTCCACGAGCACGCCATCGCAATCGAAGATCAGCAGGGAATGGACGGCGTCGGTCTGCACCTGATGGCACCTCGATGGCATCGAGTCATGAGCATATCAGATCGAGCGAACGCCTAGTCGCATGAGCAAATGCATCGACTTAGCCGATGGGTTGCGCGATGCGGCATTCCCATACAGCTGAATCGAGAAGGCTTTGTGACAATTTATTGCTGCTTTGCACAATGTATTTTCTCGTTCATCCGTGCTTTATTTAGATCGATCCAGTTGGTTCGGAAAGCCGCAATCGAATCGATTCCAGTTGCCTGATCAACCCAGTAGTACCGTCGCCCGCTGTTCCCGTAGCTGTCCAGATCACCTACCGAGAACTCCACATGGAAGAGTCCGCCCGCGTCCGCCGTAACCTGTTGACCCGCTCGCTGCTGCTGGCGCTGTTGCCGCCACTTTCCGTCGCTGCCCAGGACGCTTCCCAGGCCACCCCCGACACCAGGGAGCTCGATGCCGTGACCGTGACAGGTTCGCGGATCAAGCGATCCGAGGTCGAGGGGCCGTCGCCGGTGCAGATCATCAGTGCCGACCAGATCAAGAAGGAAGGCTTTGTCACGGTCTACGACATGCTGAGCACGCTGACCCAGGCGACCGGCACGGTGGAAGCGGACAGCCAATGGGGCTCGCATACGCCCAACGCCAGTCCGTTGAACCTGCGCAATCTCGGCCCCAACCGCAGCCTGCTGCTGGTCAACGGCCGCCGCGTGGCCGATTACCCGCTGCCATACGGCGGCCAGACCAATTTCGCCAACTACGGCAATATTCCTTCGGCGGCGGTGGAGCGCATCGAAGTCCTCAGCGGCGGCGCGTCGGCGATCTACGGTTCCGATGCCATCGCCGGTGTGATCAACGTGATTCTCAAGCAGGGCTACCAGGGCGACCAGGTACGCGTGCGAGGTGGCACCTCCACCGAGGGGGGGCGCGATACCTGGGACCTGTCGTGGGCTGGCGGCAAGACCGGCGAGCGCTGGAGTCTGACCTACGCGTTGCAGTACCAGAAGCGCGAGCCGCTGTTCGGGCGCGACCGCGAGCAGATGGACGATGGCAGCGACGCGCCAAGGCCGTCATGGCTGGAGGAGCAGGTCGCGCATGGCGGGGTGTTCCGGCCCTCGGTGGGGCTGGGGCTGATCGACGTCAACACTGGGCTGCGGCAAACCCCGCCGGCCGGTGCCTGCGACCAGTTCAACGGCGAATACTCGCTGGCCTCGCGGGTCACCTACAACCCTGATCGCAATACCTCCACCGATACCGGGCAACTGTGCGGCCTGAGCGCCGACTACGCCAACTATCTGCTGCAGAGCGGCTCGGAGAATATGTCCGGCTATCTGTATGGGACCTGGGATTTCAGCGACACCGTGCAAGGCTGGGTCAGCGTGGGCGTGAACAAGTCCATCGCCACCTGGGGCACCGATTCACCGTCTTACGTGGCCGATGCCAACAACCTGGGCTATTACTACGACGCGGGCAGGGACCAGGCGCTGATGCCGGTGCGCGTGTTCACTCCGCGCGAGGTCGGTGGTTACGATGCGCTGCGCAATCTCAACGATGAACTGTCGTGGGACGTCAGCGCCGGCCTCAAGGGCAGCTTCGCCGACGGACGCTTCAACTGGGAGGCCTCGGCCGGACGCTCGCGCTACACCGTGCACGAACGCGTCCGCGTCATCGACCAGGCGCGCGCCGACGAATACTTCCTCGGCCCGGAGCTGGGGGTGACCGCGGACGGCGAGAGCATCCGCAGCCTCAACGAGCAGCGCTGGTGGAACCCGGTCAGCGTCGAGGACTACAACAGCTTTGCGCGCTCTTCGATCAACGAGGCCTACTCGTGGTCGAACCAGGCGCAATTCACTATCGATGGCGAACTTTTCCAGGGCTGGGCCGGCCCGATCAGTTTCGCCGGCGTGCTCGAATATGCGCACCAGGCCTACCGCTTGAACCCGGATCCATTGGCCAATGTCGCCTACCTGGTACAGAACGTCGATCGCGGTGGCGGCGAACGCACGCGCTATTCCGGTGGCCTGGAATTCCGTATCCCGCTGCTCAAGTCGCTGACTGCGACGCTGGCTGGCCGCTACGACCGCTATGGCGACTACAAGACCTATTCCGACCTCCCGCTGGATATCGGCAGCGCATCGGACAACACCTGGAACGTGGGCCTGGAATGGCGACCGCTGAGCAACCTGCTGCTGCGCGGCACCTATGCCACCAGCTTCCACGCGCCGGACATGCACTACGTGCTTGGCCAGCCCAGCACTTCGCAGCAAACCACCCGTGATTTGCGCCGCTGTATCGAGACCGGTGCCTACGCCAACAACACCTGCACCGCCGAGAATCTGGACATCTGGTACGTCCACGACAACATCCGTCGCGGTACCCCGGACCTGGAGTCCGAAACCGGCGACTCATGGAGTGCCGGGTTCGTCTGGGATGCCACCGACAACCTGTCGTTCACCGCCGACTACTACGTCATCAAGGTCGAGAACATGATTCGCGACCTGGATTCGACCTACATCCTGGAAAGCGAAGCAGGCTGCGCCACCGGCAGGAATGTCGACGGTACCTCCTGGCTCAATCCTGGCGGCGCCGACTTCTGCAACACCATCCTCAGTCGCGTGCATCGCGGTGACGACGGCAAGATCGACTCGATCGACGTCGGGCCGATCAATCTGGCCAGGAAACAGGTGCGTGGCATCGATCTGTCGTTGCGCTACCGGTTGCAGACCGATAGCTGGGGCGACTTCCAGTTTGGCGTGAACTACACCAACGCGCTATCGACCAAGGAGCAGATCTTCCGCACCGACCCGATGCCGGAGAAGCGCGACGAAGACGTGCGCACCAAGCTGCGCGGCAGCGTTCAATGGCAGAAGGGCAACTGGAACGCGTCGGTCTACGGCGACCGCGTCGGTACTGTGCGTGGCGTGCGCTACGACGGTTGCCGCCCGTTCGCCGATGGCTATGTGCCGGACATGGGCCAGAACTGCTACGACAGCAACCCCGCCAATCCGACCTATGGCCAGAGCACCGAAGCCTATTTCGGCCGTATCGGCCCGTTCATCACCTGGAACGCCAATGTCGGCTACCGGATCACCGACGGCATGCGCGTCAATCTGTACGTCAACAACCTGACCAATGCCACCAGTTGGAACCACAAGGATCCATACAAGTACGACTACGACTTCGGCCCGACCCGTCTGCTCAGTTCGGTCGGACGCGAGTGGTCGATGGAGTACGTGTTCGATTTCTGATGCCGTAGCCGGTTCGGGGGAAGGCTCTGCGAAGATGGGCACTTCCCCCGATGGCCAGGTGCCGCGATGACTCTCAAGATGGCGTCAGCCCCGGACGACACGCCGGGAGAAACCAGCGGGAGGGCCTTGGATTTCATGTGTACGGACGGCTACTGCCGTCCAGTCGCGGCAGTGGCGGGAACGCGCGCTGCACGCAGTCGTTGCGCTCGCAGGTGAGGCAGCCCGGGCCGATCGGCACAGCATCGTCCAGTGTTTTCAGATCCCGTCCGCGTGCGTAGATCAATTGATCGGCATGGCGCAGATCGCAGCCCAGTGCGACGGCGAAGGTCTTGTGCGGGCGGCCATAGCCCGGCGCGCCGCTGCTGACCTGGCGCGCGAGCCAGAAGTAGCTGCGGCCATCGGGCATGCGTGCGATCTGGGTGAGGATGCGGCCGGGTTGATTGAAGGCTTCGTAGACGATCCATAGCGGACAGGCGCCGCCGACGTGGGAGAAGTGGAAGTCGGTGGAGGAGTGGCGCTTGGATACGTTGCCGGCGCGGTCCACGCGCATGAAGAAGATCGGCAGTCCGGCGGCGCCACGGCGTTGCAAGGTACTTAGCCGATGGCAGACCGCCTCGAAGCCGACGCCAAAGCGATGCGCCAGCCACTCGATGTCGTAGCGGCATTGCTGGGCGCTGCGCAGGAACTCGGTATATGGCATCACCAGTGCGCCGGCGAAGTAATTGGACAGGCCGATCCGTGCCTGTGCGATGCGTTCGGGATCGCCCCAGCCGGCAGCGGCGATACGCGCGTCGAACAGCGCCGCGCATTCGAGCATTGCCAGATGCGCGGCCATCTGGAAGGCCTGCTGGCCGGGCTTGAGATGCTCGGACAGCCACAGCGTACGGGTGCGGGCATCGAACGCGCGCTTGTCGCCTGCCAGCGGCGTGTCGGTGGCCTGTACCAGGGTGCCGTGGCGATCGGCCAGGCGCTGGCGCAGGCGAGGGGCGAGCTGGCCAGGCGCGCCGGCCAGCTCGGCATACAGCGTCTCGGCGGCCTGGTCCAGTTCGGCGATGTGGTTGTGCACGCGATTGAAGTAGTCGCGCACATGGTCGCCGGGCGACAGCAGCGGCAATGCGGCGGGGTCGCTGCCGATCTGGAGTTCCAGCGCGGCGGCGCGGGTCTGCAAGTGCAGATGTTGGCGGTGCAGGTCGAGCAGCGCATGCGCCACTTGCGGCAGGTTGCCGGCCAATGCGCGCAATTCGGTGGCCGAGATGCCGAGCTGCCCCAGCGCTCGCAAGGTCTGGTCCAGTGGCTCGACCAGTGCCGCTGGATCGCCTGCATCCAGCAGGCCCTCGATGTCGCCCAGCACTTGCTTGAGGCGTTGCTGCACCGAAAGCGTCAGCGGCCTTTGGTTGCGCTCGATCTGGTTCAGGTAGCTGGGCGAAAGCTGCAGGCGCCGCGCCAGTTCGGCCTGGCTCAGGCCATGGCGCAGCCGCAGGCGTTGTAGGCGCAGGCCGAGCTGATGATGCGTCGCAGGCATGTTCGCAATATTCGCAAAATGGTGGATGGAGATTAGCGGAATTAAGCATATGGCTGGGTGAAGCAGCTGGAGCGATTGCGAATAATGCGAATATCGTCCCGACCCGAGCGTGCCATGAGTGATTCCGCAACCCGCGTCCCGCTGCTGATCGATGGGGCGTTCGTCGAATCGGCGGCTGCCGAATGGGCGGAAGTCATCAACCCGGCGACCCAGGCGGTGCTGGCCAAGGTGCCGTTCGCGACCTCGGCCGAAGTGGACGCAGCGGTGGCGGCGGCCCAGGTCGCGTTCACGACCTGGCGCAAGACCCCGATCGGTACCCGCGCGCGGATCTTCCTGAAATACCAGCAGCTGATCCGCGAGCACATGAGCGAGTTGGCGGCACTGCTAACCGCCGAGCAGGGCAAGACCCTGGCCGATGCCGAGGGCGACGTGTTCCGTGGCCTGGAGGTGGTCGAACACGCGGCCGCCATCGGCAACCTGCAGCTTGGCGAGCTGGCCAACAACGTCGCCAACGGCGTGGACACCTATACGTTGTTGCAGCCACTCGGGGTATGCGCCGGCATCACCCCGTTCAACTTCCCGGCGATGATCCCGCTGTGGATGTTTCCGATGGCGATCGCCACCGGCAATACCTTCGTGCTCAAGCCCTCCGAGCAGGATCCGCTGGTGACGATGCGGCTGGTGGAGCTGGCGCTGGAGGCGGGCATTCCGAAGGGCGTGCTGAACGTGGTCCATGGCGGCGCGGAGGTGGTCAATGCCATCTGCGACCATCCCGATATCAAGGCGGTGTCGTTCGTCGGATCGACCCGGGTGGGCACCCACGTCTACCAGCGCGCATCGCTGGCCGGCAAGCGCGTGCAATGCATGATGGGGGCGAAGAACCACGCCGTGGTGCTGCCCGATGCAAACAAGGAGCAGAGCCTCAACGCGATGGTCGGGGCGGCTTTCGGCGCCGCCGGGCAACGCTGCATGGCGGCGTCCACGCTGGTGCTGGTCGGTGCGGCGCGGGCCTGGATCCCGGCGCTGGTGGAGAAGGCCAGGACACTGAGGATCAACGCGGGTACCGAGCCGGGTACCGATGTGGGTCCCTTGATTTCCTGCGCGGCGCGCGCGCGGGTGGAAGGCTTGATCGCTTCCGGCATCGAACAGGGCGCGCGGCTCGAGCTCGACGGGCGCCAGCCGCAGGTAGATGGGTTCGAGCAAGGCAACTTCGTCGGCCCGACGATCTTTTCCGGGGTCGAGCCGGGCATGCGTATCTACGACGAGGAGATCTTCGGCCCGGTGCTGGTGATCCTGGAAGTCGAAACGCTGGAAGAGGCCATCGCGCTGGTCAACGCCAATCCCAACGGCAACGGCACTGCGTTGTTCACCCAGTCCGGCGCGGCGGCGCGCCGCTTCCAGGAAGACATCGACGTGGGCCAGGTGGGCATCAACGTGCCGATCCCGGTGCCGGTGCCGCTGTTCTCGTTCAGCGGTTCGCGCGGTTCCAAGCTGGGCGACCTGGGCCCCTACGGCAAGCAGGTCGTGACCTTCTATACCCAGACCAAGACCGTCACCGCGCGCTGGTTCGACGAGCAGACGCTCGGCGATGGCGTCAACACCACCATCCATCTCAAATAACCATGAACGCACTGATGCAGATGCCGACCACGACGGCCGATTTGAACGAACAGCAGCAGGCGTTCCGCGATGCGGCCCGCGATTTTGCCGACAAGGAACTGGCGCCGCATGCCGCGCTGTGGGATGTGCAGGCGTACTTCCCGCGCGAGGCCATCGCCAAGGCGGCCGAGCTGGGCTTCTGCGGTCTGTACTCGGACGAGGAGGTCGGCGGGCTGGGCATGCAGCGGCTGGATGCGGCGGTGGTGTTCGAAGAGCTGGCGACGGCGGATCCGTCCACCGCAGCCTTCATCAGCATCCACAACATGGCGACCTGGCTGGTCGCGCACTACGGCAATCGCGAGGTGCGCGCGCAATGGGCAACCGCACTTGCCAGTGGCGCCAAGCTCGCCTCGTATTGCCTGACCGAACCTGGCAGCGGCTCCGATGCCGCGTCGCTGAAGACGCGCGCGCTGCGCGACGGCGATGAATACGTACTCGATGGAAGCAAGGCGTTCATCTCCGGCGCGGGTGCGACCGACGTACTGGTAGTGATGGCGCGCACAGGCGAGGAGGGCGCGCGCGGCATCAGCGCCTTCGTGGTGCCGGCCGATGCGGCAGGCATCAGCTACGGGCGCAAGGAGGAAAAGATGGGCTGGAACAGCCAGCCCACGCGCAGCCTCAGCTTCCAGGGGGTACGCATCCCCGCTGGCAACCTGCTGGGCAAGGAGGGCGAAGGCTTCAAGCTGGCGATGAAGGCGCTTGATGGCGGCCGTATCAACATCGCTGCGTGTTCGCTGGGCGCCGCACAAGGCGCACTGAATGCCGCACGCCGCTACATGGGCGAGCGTCGCCAGTTCGGCAAGAAGCTGGCCGAGTTCCAGGCGTTGCAGTTCAAGCTGGCCGACATGGCCACGCAACTGGTGGCTGCTCGGCAGATGGTGCACGCTGCGGCGCGCAAGCTCGATGCGGGCAGTCGCGATGCCACGGTGTGGTGCGCAATGGCCAAGCGCTTTGCCACCGATGCCGGCTTCGCCATATGCGACGAGGCGTTGCAGATCCATGGCGGCTACGGCTACATCCGCGAATACCCGGTGGAGCGGTTGCTGCGCGATTGTCGCGTACACCGCATATTGGAGGGCACCAACGAGATCATGCGCGTGATCGTGGCCCGCCATCTGCTCAGCAGCGACGAGGAATTGCGATGAGCGATTATCGTGAAAAAGACTGGGCTGGCCTGGCGCTGGAAATCGACGACCATGTCGCGATCGTCACCCTGTCCCATCCGCCGGCCAATACCTGGACCGTCCACAGCCTGGCGGCGCTGCGCGACCTGGTGCGTGAGCTCGATGCCGATCGCGCTATCTATGCGCTGGTCATCACCGGCCAGGGCGAAAAATTCTTTTCCGCCGGCGCCGACCTCAGGCAGTTTGCCTCCGGCGACAAGGCCGCCGCGCGCGAGGCGGCGCGCCGGTTCGGTGAAGCGTTTGAAGCCTTGAACGGCTTCCGGGGCGTTTCCATTGCGGCGATCAATGGCTATGCGATGGGCGGAGGGCTCGAATGCGCGTTGGCCTGCGACCTACGTATCGCCGAGTCGCAGACGCAACTGGCGCTGCCCGAAGCGTCAGTTGGCCTGCTGCCATGTGGCGGTGGCACCCAACATCTGCCGCGCCTGGTCGGCGAGGGCTGGGCCAAGCGCATGATCCTGCTGGGTGAGCGCATCGATGCCGACACCGCACTGCGTATCGGGCTGGTGGAGGAGGTGGTCGGAAAGGGCGAAGCGCAGGCGCGGGCACTCGAATGGGCGCAGCGCGCGGGCAGGCAGAGTCCGATCAGCGTGACCGCGTGCAAGCGGCTGCTGCACGCAGGCCGCCCCGGCTCACAGGCTGCGGCGTTGGTCAGCGAGCGCGAGGCCTTTGTCGATCTGTTCGATAGCGCCGACCAGGGCGAAGGGGTCAACGCATTCCTGGAAAAGCGCGTACCGCAGTGGACCAACGCATGAACCCGTCAGATCTCGCACAGACCGCGGTATTGTTCGAGCAGCGCGAGGCCTCGCACGGCCAGTACATCGGCATCGCCACATTGAACTCGCCGAAAACGCTCAACGGCTTGTCGTTGCAGATGACCCGGTTGCTGGCCGCGCGCTTGCAGCGCTGGGCCAGCGACGACAGCATCGCCTGCGTGGTACTGCGCGGGGCGGGCGAGAAAGCCTTCTGCGCAGGGGGCGACCTGCATGGGCTGCACCGCAGCATGCTCGAGTATCGACAACGGCCAGCGGGTACGCGCGACACTCGGCTCGATCCGCGTGGCAATGCCTACGCCGAAGCCTTCTTCGAGGAAGAATACCGCCTCGATCACTTCATCCATACCTATCCCAAGCCGTTGCTGTGCTGGGGCCACGGCTTCGTGATGGGCGGCGGCGTCGGGTTGATGGCCGGTGCCAGCCATCGCGTGGTGACCGAGCGTTCGCGGCTGGCGATGCCGGAAATCACCGTTGGCCTGTTTCCCGATGTCGGCGGTAGCTGGTTGCTCAAGCGCGTGCCACATTCGGCCGGGCTGTTCCTGGCACTGACCGGGGCGCCGCTGGAGGCCAGCGATGCGATCTACGCCGGTCTGGCCGATGTGCGTTTGGACAGCGTCCAGTACGACATCGTGTTCGACGCGTTGGCCGCGCATGCCTGGAGCGGCGACGCCGCGCGCGACCGCGCCGGTCTCGATGCCTTCCTGCGCGATATGGCGCATACGCCGGAGCCGGGCCCGCTGCAACACCACGCCGAGTTGATCGAGCGGCTGCTCTCCCCGGCGGATCTGCCGGCGGTGGTGCAGGCGATCATGGCGCTGCAGAGCGAAGA